>JABUEW010000044.1 GCA_013314855.1 Bacillota bacterium
TATAGTGTTATCCGATGACTTAAACGTATGGTTAAATTTATGTAATATTATTATATAATTGGATAAAATTACTAATAAAGGCACTATTATTAGATAAGAATAAAATTTTCATGCTTCAGCTCTGTTTTTTCATTCAATTCCTTGACAGGGTTCAAAATTTTATATATATTATATTGAAAGCGAGTTACAACTGAGATGTTGTTAAGATATGATTATTTTTTGATTTACCAAATTAAGGGTAGAATTATACATTTTAATAAAGGTTAAAAACAATGAAGGGGAAGAGTAGGCAGTGCCTGGCCAATAGAGAGGAGAGACCAGCGGGTGAAAGTCTTTCCGGGAATAAGACTGCTAAAGGTAGCCCTGGAGTTCTACAGCTGAACTTGCAGTAAGTTGTAGCGGTATAGAGCCGTTATTTCGTTGAGATGCCCCAAGGGGAATTTTGGTGGTACCGCGGAAGAGCAGCCTTCCGTCCAAATATTTATTTGGATGGAAGGCTTTGTTACATTTACAGGAAAAGTGTATGTTATTAATTATAATTAATATGAGCTAGTTATGTATTAGTAAACTAGGTATACATTTGTAGGAGGTATATTATAAATGGCTAAAATAAAGAATTTGGATAAAACTTATGAACCCAAGCAAGTAGAAGACAAATTATATAAGGAATGGATGGAAAACGATTATTTCCATGCGGTAATTGATTACAACAAAAAACCTTATACTATAGTAATCCCCCCTCCGAATATTACCGGGCAGCTCCATATGGGTCATGCTCTTGACAATACTTTACAGGATATTCTTATCAGGTGGCGAAGGATGCAGGGCTATTGTACGCTTTGGCTTCCCGGAACAGACCATGCAAGTATTGCTACTGAGGCTAAAATAGTTGAGGCAATGGCTCAAGAAGGACTTACTAAAGACATGATAGGAAGGGAGAAATTCCTTGAAAGGGCCTGGGAATGGAAGAGACATTACGGCAGCAGAATAGTTGAGCAACTAAAGAAGCTTGGCAGCTCCTGCGATTGGAAACGGGAAAGGTTTACCATGGATGAAGGCTTGTCTGAGGCCGTAAAAGAGGTTTTTATACGGCTTTATGAAAAAGGCCTTATTTACCGGGGAGAAAGGATTATTAACTGGTGCCCTAAATGCAACACTTCAATATCGGATGCAGAGGTTGAATATGAGGAAAAGGAAGGGTATTTCTGGTATATCAAATATCCGGTGAAAGATAGCAATGACTATATAGCTGTTGCCACCACCAGGCCTGAGACTATGCTTGGAGATACTGCAGTTGCAGTACATCCGGAGGATGAAAGGTATAAACATCTTGTAGGGAAAACAGTAATACTGCCTCTTATGGATAGAGAAATCCCTATTATTGAAGATGAGTTTGTCGACAGGGATCTTGGCACGGGTGCTGTAAAAATAACTCCTGCCCATGACCCTAATGACTTTGAAGTAGGTATTAGGCACAATCTGCCTCGGATAAAGGTAATAAATGATGATGCTACAATGAGCGAGCACGCCGGCAGGTATAAAGGCTTGGACAGGTATGAAGCCAGGAAACGGGTAGTTGTTGATCTTGAGAAACTCGGCCTGTTATTGAATGTTGAAGAACACACCCACAATGTGGGTGAGTGTTACCGCTGCAACACTGTAATTGAACCCCTTGTATCAAAACAGTGGTTTGTTAAAATGAAGCCCCTTGCAGAACCTGCAATTGAAGTAGTGAAAAATGGGACCATTAAATTTGTACCTGAAAGATTCTCTAAAATATATTTTAACTGGATGGAAAACATACAGGACTGGTGCATATCAAGGCAGTTATGGTGGGGACACAGAATACCTGCGTATTATTGCAGGGATTGCGGGTACATGATGGTAGAAAGAGAAACGCCTCAGAAATGCGTAAAATGCGGCAGCCCTAAAATCGAACAGGATCCCGATACCCTGGATACCTGGTTCAGCTCTGCACTATGGCCTTTTTCTACTCTTGGATGGCCGGAGCAGACCGAAGATTTGAAATACTTCTATCCTACAGATGTACTTGTTACAGGTTATGATATAATCTTTTTCTGGGTTGCGAGGATGATCTTTTCAGGCCTTGAGCATATGGGTAAGGAACCTTTCAAATATGTGTTCATCCACGGCATTGTAAGGGATGCCTTGGGAAGGAAGATGAGCAAATCCTTGGGTAATGGTATAGACCCTCTTGAAGTAATAGAACAATATGGGACTGATGCTTTAAGGTTTGCCCTTACTATTGGCATTTCACCCGGCAACGATTTGAGGTTCTCAACCGAAAAGGTTGAAGCCGGGAGGAATTTTGCAAATAAGATATGGAATGCGGCCAGGTTTGTCCTTATGAATTTCGATGAAGAAATTGACTTTTCAATGGTAGATCCGGGCAAATTCGATATTGCCGATAAGTGGATATTAAGCAGAGCTAATACCCTTATAAGGGAAGTGACCGATAACCTTGAGAAGTTTGAGCTGGGGATTGGTCTGCAGAAGGTATATGACTTTATATGGGAAGAGTTTTGCGACTGGTATGTTGAGATGGTTAAACCCAGGCTTTATGACAGGGAAAGCCCATCAAGGCTTGAAGCTCAGTATGTACTGAACTATGTGTTGAAATCAGCATTGAAGTTGCTACATCCCTTTATGCCTTTTATAACGGAAGAGATTTATAAACATTTAATTATTGAAGCGCCAAGCATAATGATATCTCCATGGCCGGAATACAAAGAAGATTATAACTTCCCTGAGGCTGAAGAGAAAATGGCAGTTATTATGGTGGCTATAAGGAGTATAAGGAACATAAGGGCTGAAATGAATGTACCTCCATCAAAAAGGGCAAAGGTTATATTTGTAACACAGGAAGCAGATAAAAAGGAAATAATTGAGAAGGGTACAAATTTTATTGAAAAGCTGGCATGGGCCTCAGGAACAGCAATACAGGCAGATAAAACCGGTATATCTGTAAATGCAGCCAGTGCGGTTATACCCGGTGTCGAGATTTATATTCCTCTTGAAGAGCTTATCGACATAGATAAGGAAATTGAAAGGCTGGAAAAGGAAAAAGCCAACCTTGAGAAGGAATTGGAAAGGGTAAATGGTAAACTGAATAATCCTGGTTTTGTTTCCAAAGCACCGGAAAAGGTCGTTGAAGAAGAAAGAGCTAAAAAGGTCAAATATCAGGAGATGTATGATAAGGTGGTTGAGAGGATTAAGAGGTTAATGGAATGAGGGATTGAAATTGCAGGGGGTGCATTTTCTGTATATGACCCATATATAATGGGACATGGGGAGAAAATGCACCTATCATAGCTGCTGATATTAATTAAGCAAATTAATATTTGTAAACAATTATTTGAACGATCGTTTGAACAAATAATTGTACAATCAATTGTACAATAACAGAAATTTACTCTTGACATATTGTACAACCAAATGTACAATATTAATCGGGAGGTGTTTTTATGATAGCTACAGCAAGTGAAATGAGAAACAATTTTAGTCATTACCTGACGAAAGTTACGGATGAGAATGAGGAAATAATTATTACTAAAAACAATATAAGAGTTGCAAGACTTGTACCTTACGTATCTGATATCGAAAAGTATTTTACCGTACGTGAAAACGCAGTTAACTATGATTATCACAGGAAAACAGTTTCATATGAAGAATTCATGGAAATATATGAAAACAGTAATACCAGGATGGAATTCATCAATGGTGAAATTTTCATTATGAGTTCACCAAATTTTTTTCATCAAGCCATTTTAGGTGATTTGCATGTACTTTTTAAAGAATATTTTAAAGGAAAGGAATGCAGACCAATTATTGCTCCTTTTGATGTTCATTTCAAGAAAAAGGATATAAAGGATCCAGATGTTATGCAACCTGATTTAATTGTGTTATGTGACCTGGAGAATAACATTAATGAAAAAGGCAGATATACAGGAACTCCCACACTAACATTGGAAATTCTATCTCCAGCCACTAGAAGCATAGATATGGTATATAAACTTAACACTTTTATGACTTCCGGAGTGTCTGAATATTGGCTCGTTGATCCTGATAACCAAATGATAACAATATATACTTTTGCCAATTACCAGATTGATAAAGTGGAAGTTTATAAGAAAGATGAAATTGCCAAATCGGAAATATTTGGAGGGCTTTCGGTGGAGGTAAAATTATTGTTTGAAGAGATGTTTTGAAGCCTATCACCTTGGCGATGGAAGATACATCACTGAGTGTACATTTAAGACTAGCTTTTTAAGCTTATGATGGTTAAAAGGAAAATCACCCCTAACTTTTGCTCATCGAATCCCTATACTCACTTGGGGTAATACCGCATTTTTCTTTGAATATGTTACAAAAGTGGGCTGATGTTGAATACCCCACTTTCTCTGCTATAACATTAATTGGAAAACGGGTTGTTTCAAGATACCTTTTAGTAGCTTCAATGCGCATTTCCAGTAATTTTTGCCTGAAAGTCGAATTGTATTTCCTTTTTAATATTCTGTTAAGTTGGCTTGGACTTAGATTCAAGATCTTACACAGGTCATCTGATGTTACATCATCGTTAAAATGTTTATCAAAAAAATCCTCAATCAGTGCGCTGCGCTTTTCATATGGGAGTTTCTGAGGTATTGAATAGGTGGTTTCCTTATCTAAAGTCATATCTCTTACCATAAATATGAACAGTTGCGTAAAAAGGCACTGGATTCTTGCATAGAAGCCGATTTTTTGGGTCGAAAGCTCCTCTTGAATATCATGAATAAGAGTAATTATTTTTCCGGAACTATTAACTGAATTAACCATGGCACCAAAATCAGCTTTACTACTGTTAGCATTAGCAGAAAACTGGCTATTGATGTGATTGCTGGTATGATTATCAATATGGTTATTAACAGCATTTTTGGTATTGCCTGTACTAATAAAATAATCAAGACGATTTAGTGTATCTGCAATTCTCTTTGATTCTTCCTCCGGGAAAAAACTATCGGCAAGATGGTGCTGGTACTTGTACTCAAACTTAAAACAGTATTTGTGTATGGGGTTGTTATTATCCTGCAATTGTTTATGATAAACACCCGAATTAACTATAAAGTAGCAACCGGGGTAGACTTTATACTCGCTATTATTAATATATACAGTGCCTTCGCCATCTACAATATAATGGAATTCATATACGGAATGCTTGTGTTTGTGGACGACATTATCCATATCGTGGATAAAAAACCTTTTATCAAGTATAATATCAAATACAAGGCCACCTATTCTGGTTTTTATATTCAAACTATCGAGGTTTGCATACATGGCTATACCGTCCTTATTTTATATTTTCCAATAATTCAGTTGGCTGTTGACATTATTTTAGCATATTTAAATTAAGCTGACAATAATTGCGCAAAATTATCATTTCCATATATAAGAATGAATTGTTAAAGCATTTCAAATATCACATTAATTAGATATAATTATTATATACCTATAATTGAGCATATAAAGCACATTGAATAAAGAAAAAATTCAAATGAACTTCTTTAAAAGGGGAGTCCAAGTGATGGCAAATAAAGTGAAAGATGGCTTCTATACTGCACTGGGTACTCCGGTAGATTTATATGGAAATCTTGTTCAGTCCAGTATGGAGAAGCATGTGAAAGACCAGGTTGAATATAATGCTTCCGGCCTGTTGGTTATGGGAAGTATGGGGCTTGAACCCTATATTAAGCAATCTGAGTATGCTAAAGTTGCAAAAGTGGCTGTAGAGGCTGCAAAGGGAAGATGTCCGGTTTTTGTGGGGGCAATGGATAATTCCGTAGCAAGGGTTGAAGAAAGAATTAAAAGCTTGCAAGGGTTAAAAATAGACGGTGTTGTTTTGACAACCCCTTTCTACATGGGGACCAGCCAGGAAGAATTAAAATCTTATTTCACAAAAATAGCCGCAATTTCACCTTTCCCGGTATATTTATATGATCTTCCAAGCATCACAAAAGTTAAAATAAATGCCGATACAGTTGAGTATCTTATGGATAATGACAATATAAAGGGTATAAAGACAGGGGATATCTTTACTGCAAGGGTTCTTATGCGAAGTGAAAAAAAGAAAGATGATTTTAGCATACTGTTCAGTGGCCTTGATATTTTTGATGTAGCTTATAAATATGGCATAAAAATGAATCTGGATGGAATGTTCAGCTGTACTCACCCTATTGCAGATAAAATGTACAGACTTATGGAGCAAGGAGATTACCGTGGCGGCGCAGCATGCCTTGATCAGATACTGACTCTCAGGAACCTGTTTATCAAAGTTGGTGTAATGAGAGGATTCAGTTATGCTATGAACCTTATGGGTTATGAAGGGTACTTCTGCCCTGATTATACAATTGAAGGCAAAGAAGAAGAGTTTGCCTGCATTAAGGAATTCTTGAAAGAACATGGACTTATATAAAATATTATAGCTGGTATTATAGCTGGATTATAAACAGGGTTATAGAAAGGGGAATTGGTATGGCTCCTATTAAAGAGTGGTTTGGACTCTACAATGTTATATACAACTGGTTTGAAAGGAATTATGGGTATAATGCATTGGAAGAGTACTGGAAATACATAGCTGAAAATTGTTTTGCGGATGTAATTGAAAAGTTCAAAGATGGCGGACTTGACGCAATAAGAGATTATTATGAGCATACTTTCAGCATTGATGAAGGAGAATGCAGAACATGTCTCGAAAATGAAAGGCTTACAATTGAAGTTACCAGGTGTCCCGATTATGAGTTTATGAAGTCTTCTCCCAACCCTCATTTTATACCCATTAATAGTTACTGTAAACACCACGAAATTATAAACAGTATTTTGGCTGAAAAAAGCGGGCATATGTTCCGTATGGATGAATGCGACAATAATGGCCGATGCAAATGGATGTTTAAAAAAGGAAAGGGGGATTAACGATAATATGACAGTTCACGATTTCATCGTTATTTATAATGAAACATTTAAATATATAGAAGATAAATATGGTGTAGAAGCAGTTAAGGACTTATGGAAAACAATTTCCGAAGAGTGGTGCACTCATCTGGATGAGCTGATAAGAGAGAAAGGGCTGGATGGAATGCTAGAGTATTGGGGTGGAGAAGATGGTACTCTTGGGAGAGAAAAGGCAGAATATGAGATAAAATTAGAAAACGGAGTTTTATCAGGAGTTATGCATGAGTGTCCTTCAGTAAAAGAGTTGCGTGACAGAAACAGGAAAATCTATAGGGGGAAACTGGCTTACTGCGACCATTGCCCTGCCCTTTACGCACCTGTTGCTAAAAAATATGGAATAGAAATGTTTTTTGATATTGAATTCGACGAAAACGGAGAGTGCGTTGGAAGATGTTCCTGGGGAGCAAGAAAGTAATTTGACATGATTGAATATGCTATTGATATTTTTAATATTATTGTATAATAAATTATAGCGAAGTATAGCTTCAGATATAATGAATTTTTTCTTCAGAGAAATGTCTTGTCCAGGACGGTGAAGGATTTGTATAAGGTTTTAATTACCGATGATGAAAGGTATGTTTGTGAAGGATTAAAAAATATTTTTCAATGGGAATTGTTCGGATTTGATAATATTTATACAGCCAGTAATGGTGAAGAAGCTATTGAATGTATAAAAACAAATTGCCCTGACCTTGTTATTACTGATGTGAGGATGCCTGTGATGGACGGCTTGCAGCTTGCAAGGTACATAAATAAGTTTTACCCTAAAATCAAAATGATATTTATAAGTGCTTATGATGAATTTAAATATGCAAAACATGCTATTGATTATGGAGTTAAAGCTTATTTGCTGAAGCCTGTGGAAAAGGAAGAACTAAAAGAAACAATCATAAAAGTAGTAGGGAATAAAAACGAGTTGACTGAAAACGATGAAGATGCAGTGAAAAACCAAGATGAAAGTACCCTTTTGATAAAAAAAGTACAGCAATATATAAAAAATAATTGTGATAAAAGAATAACATTGGAAGAAGCAGCAAAATATGTTTATATTTCACCCCAGTATTTAAGTAAAAAATTTAAGGAAGTTACAGGAGAAAACTTCATTGATTATGTACTGGAAGTTAAGATCAAAAGATCAAAATTTCTTTTGAGGAACTCAAATATGAGAGTGAAGGATATATCTGTACAACTTGGTTTTACCGATTATACTTATTTTTGTAAGGTATTTAAGAAGTATGAGAACGTAACCCCTCTTCAATACCGGGCTCAGTTTGTTATGATGAGGTAAGAGACATGAACCCAACACCAAAGAAAATTAAACTTAGGAGCTTCTTAATGATACTATCCAACTTAATATCAATTATAATAATAATTGTTTTCTCTGGACTCTTGTATTCATCTACTTCCGGGTATATACATGATACTACAGATGCTGTAAACCGCTCAGAATTCGAGTATATACTATCAATAATTGAAAGAAATTATAATGAAATTATAAATATTTCCAACTATATAAGAAACAATGAAAATCTTAAAACGTCAATATTAAAGTTTAATAGTGAAGAAACGCTAATAAAGGATAAGTTAAATGCCTTGAAATATATTACAGATTTTTTAATTGAATTAAAAAACCAAAATAAGCACATAAAAAGTATAAATATAATAAGCAAAAGCAAAAGCAAAATTGTGGGAACAGGCATCGTAAGGAGATTTTATACTCTTGATTACCTTATAAGCATAGATAATAGTCAAAAACTTCTTGAAGAGGAAATTGAAAAGATATACTTTTGCTGTCCTGAGCAGGATGAAACATCAGTAAATGTATCTAAAGATGACTATTTAATAAAAGATTTGGAAAAGGAGATTTATATAAAGTTTTCTTTTCCTGAAGACAATGTACACAATACTTCCGGAACCATAAAAATAAATAAAGATTGCGGTAATGTATATATATTTCTTAATAACAACTTTTTTAAGGAAATTACTGAAGGAAGGGAAAACTTGTTAATATTGGACAGTGAGAAAAAAATTATCTACAATGGAATGAAAAAAAACGGTCCAAATATAAAAACCAGTAATATTATAAACAATTTAACCCCTAAACAATTAGAAAACTTTAAAGACCTGCCTTTATACAATAAAGACATGACTTTATATAGCAAAACCCTTGATAACGGCTGGACTATACTATGTTATTTTGATAAATACGGATTTTCTAAAAAACAGAACCAGTTAAAAACTATTATGTTTTTTTTGTTAGCTATAAGTTTTTTATGCTCTTTTTTTCTTTCCAATTCGTTATCTAAAAAAATTTTGAGGCCTGTTAAGGAACTTGCTGATTTTATGTCAAGTTACAAATACCGGGGAGAAAAGTTAGTGAAATATAATCCAAATAGCTCAAGAAAGAAAGTAACTCTAAGAGAAGGAATATTTTACTATTTTTTATTTACTATAATGTTCCCGGTTTTATTATTTGTGATGCTTTTTAATTTTCGGATAATATATTGGACTGGTAAACAGATTTCGGAGCAATTTATGAATACTTTTGATAAAACCGGAAAATATATTGATGAGTATTTTCAGAAAAAGTTGATGACTTTCCAGAATATTATTTATAATACTTCGATGCAGGAATTCATTTTTAATAAAAAGTACGATAGCGGGAAAAACTCCAACTACTTCAAGGATATCAATGTTATTGAAGGAATCTTAAGGAGTTACAAGTACCTGGGGCTTGGAAATAATGAAATTAGATTCTATGATAATAATAATTTGGTTTTTAGCAATCAAATTAATTCATTAGGCGATATTAATGAAACCAGTCTTCAGCTAAGTAATATAAATAAAGGCTATTTGTGGTATAATGAAAAAGATGAGCTAAATAATTATATTATTACTATAGCCACAAAGGTAAGTCCTATCTCAATTTCCAAGTACAGTAATGATTCTGTTTATGCAAAGTTAAGAATACCTGTACGAGACGTTTATGATATTTTTACTAATTTGAAGACAAGTACATCCGATATTTTTATTGGTGATAGTTACGGTAAAAATATAGTAAATGACTCATCAGTAAAAATCTTTGAAGCTCAACCTTTATATTTATCTGAGCAAGGGGAAAAGGGTGTAGGACAAAGAAAAATAAAAATTGGAGATAGAGAATATTTAGCTTTTTATCACAGGATTGAAAGAACCCCCTGGTATTTAATCGCTTTGTATAGTTACCATGATATTTCGATGCAAAATACATCTATAATTACAAGTTATATTTACTTACTAATTATTACTTTTCTTCTTGTGCTTTTACTTTCATATATGATAACTTCCTTAATATTAAAATCAATAAATAACTTAAACGGTATTTTTAACAATTATAGTTTTGATGAAATCGATAAGGAAATGCTGGAAAAAAGTTTTATTAATGAGATTGACAGTTTAAGAATAGCTTTTGATAATATGATAGAACGTATTGAAAATTTATTTGATGATTTGCTAGTTGCTAATATGGAGAAAAACCAGCTGCAGCTTCAAATTAAGGCTGCCGAAATGGTAGCGCTTCAAGCTCAAATTAATCCTCATTTTTTATATAATACTTTGGATAACTTAATTTACCTTATTAAAAATGGATATAAAGGAAAAGCCTGTGAAGTTGTTACATTACTCAGCCGTCTTTTCAGGTTTGGTATAAGCAGAGGAGATAGGATAATTCCTATAAAAGAAGAAATTGCTTATGCAAAAGCTTATGCAAGTATTATTAAGATAAGATATGGTGAGAGTATAGATTTTGTATGGGATGTAGATGATTCAATATTAGATTACAAAACCATTAAATTAATTTTACAGCCATTAATTGAAAATGCTGTGTTCCATGGATTCAAGAACATGCAAAAGGGATGCATAATATGGGTTAAGTGTTTTAGAAAGGATAAAACAGTAGAGTTCATCATATCCGATAATGGAGAAGGAATACCTGGACATAAACTGGAGGAGATAAAAAAGGAACTTCAATCAGATATAATTGGGAACAAAGTAGGCATATTTAATGTTCAAGCGAGGATAAGACTTCAATACGGAAAAGATTATGGAATTAGTATTGATAGCAGTGAAAAAGGTACTAAGGCAACGATTACTATTCCATTAGATGAAGAAGGAATGGAATTGTAGCAGATTATAAGTTTCATTTATTTCATCAATTTTAAGAGTTTAAAATATTACATATTTCTGATTAAAATATTGCATCAATATTCTTGTGAAATATATATAATTTATATAATGTAAATATATTAATGTAAATATATAATGTTTACCAATAATCGCATGATCTCATAACCTTAACAATACTAGCATAATAATTCAGATTATGGGGGGTGCTTTATATGGATGGAATCGGGAAACCTGTTCTTGATCTATCACCTTGTAAAAATAACCCAAGAAATAGTGAAGGAGCATTTATTACACTAAAAGATGGTACAATTATGTTTATTTATAGTCGGTTTGAAGGAGATAAATTTAATGATGATGCATCTGCGAGTTTAGCAGTAAGATATTCATACGATAAAGGGGAAACGTGGACAGATGAAGAGGTAATCATCAGAAAAGATGAACATGAAGCTGTAAATATTATGAGTGTTTCTCTTATGAGAATGAGTAATGGGGATATTGGTTTATACTATGTTGTAAGAAAAGAAGCCAACGATGCGAGAACTCATTTGAGAAGGTCAAGTGATGAAGGGAGAACGTGGAGTAAGCCCATATTATGTATACCTCCGGAAGGATATTACGTAGTAAATAATGACAGGGTGGTAAAACTTTCTGATGGAAGAATTATTATACCTTCAGCTTATCATAGAAATGGTTATTCTTCTTATAAAACTAATCCTTATGTTAAATTTGATAGTAGAGGGGAAGTCATCTTCTTTATATCTGACGATGACGGGCAAACATGGAGAGAGGGAAACTGCAAGTGTGTACTTCCATTCAACAAATACTCTCACTCAGGTCTTCAGGAACCAGGTTTGATAGAATTAAAAAATGGAGTTTTATGGGCTTGGGCAAGGACAGACATGTGTTACCAATACGAAATGTTCTCTTTTGACAGAGGCGAAACCTGGACAACACCTCAACCTTCAAGATTTACTTCACCTTGTTCACCCCTTTCGATGAAAAGGATACCACAGAATGGTAATCTTGTTGCGGTATGGAATCCAATACCTAATTATAATGGTAGATTAGAGTTTTCGGGTAAGATGTGGAATGGAGGGAGAACTCCTTTAGTAATTGCTATAAGCAAAGACGATGGAAATACTTGGAAAGAATATAAAATAGTTGAAAATGAACCTGATTACGGCTATTGCTATACTGCTATTCATTTTCTAGATGATTCAATTTTACTTGCTTATTGTGCAGGAGGACCGCAAGATGGAAGCTGCCTGGCAAAATTGAGAATAAGGAAGATTATGCTAAAAGAGCTTGAATTGTAATGATATTCTAATTTTAAATGAATGCATCATATTTTTAATATTATTGTTTAGATTAGCCTTACAGTCGGGAGGATAGTATGGAGCATAGTAGCACTATATATAATCAAGTAATAAAAACGGATACAAAAATGAGAAATTCTGACCATTTAGAAAAATGGAGAAAGATGAAAAAATATAAGTGGTATTATCTTTTATTGCTTGTGCCATTTATACACCAGGTTGTATTTAGTTATTTACCAATTTACGGAGTGACAATAGCCTTTAAAGATTTTAAAATGGCAAGGGGTATTTTAGGTAGTTCATGGATTGGTTTTGCTCATTTTAGAGAACTTTTTCATGATGTGTTTTTTTTCAGAGTACTTAAAAATACTCTGAGATTGAGTTTATTAAACTTGGTAATTACCTTTCCATGTACAATAGTATTTGCTCTTTTACTTAATGAAATTAATAATTTAAAATTTAAAAAAGCAGTTCAAACTATTTCATATTTACCTCACTTTCTTTCTTGGGTTGTAATATCAGGTTTTGTATACCAGCTTCTTTCTCCTCAGTCTGGTTTTATAAATGTGTTATTATGCAAAATTGGAATTATATCTCAACCGATTAATTTTATGGTCTTGAAAAAGTGGTTTACTCCAATATATATAATAAGTAGCCTTTGGCAAGGAATAGGTTGGGGGAGTATAATATACTTATCTGCTATAGCAGGAATTGAACTTTCCCAGTATGAATCAGCACAATTAGATGGTGCTAATAGATTTCAAAAAATTATATATATAACACTTCCAGGAATTGTACCTACGATAACAATTTTGCTTCTACTAAGGGTAGGAGGTATTTTAAATGTAGGATTTGAACAAATATTTAATCTATATAATCCTTCTACTTATGAAGTTGCAGATGTTATAAGCACATTTGTATTTCGGAAAGGAATTATGGATGCAAAATATGATTATTCTACTGCAGTAGGCCTTTTTCAGAATGTAATAGGGTTTATACTTCTCTTATTAACTAATAGTTTTACAAAAAAAGTAAACGAGTATGGTGTTCTATAATTTGGAGGTCAGGTATGACAAAAATAAAAAAATCTGCTGGCAGTATTATTTTTGATTCTTTAAATTCATTACTTATGATATTGTTTTGTATATCAATACTTTTTCCATTGTGGGATATGATAGTAGTGTCTTTTTCTCCCCCTGAACTGGCGTCAAGTTTAACATTTAATTTGTGGCCTAAACAATGGAACCTAGACTCATATAGATATTGCTTCAGTGAAAATAGAATTTATTCGGCATTTTTGGTTACGTTGTATAGGACTATAGTAGGTACAGCAATACATGTGGTAGTAGTTTCTTTTGCGGCATATCCCTTATCTAAGTTGGATTTGCCTTATAGAAAAGGTATTATAACTTTTTTTCTTATTCCAATGTTCTTTAGTGGGGGGTTAATTCCAACTTTTATTATGATAAAGAAACTGGGGTTAATTGACAACCTTCTGGTATATGTATTGCCTGCGGCATTTAGTCCTTTTGTAATGCTTGTTTTAAGAAACTTTTTTATGTCTTTGGATAAGGCTGTTGAAGAATCTGCCATTATAGACGGCGCTTCAATATTTACTATTTTATTTAGAATAATATTCCCGTTATCTAAGCCTGTATTAGCAACAATAATATTGTGGCATATGGTTTATCATTGGAATGCATGGTTTGATAGCATGATATATATCAGGAATGAGCGAAAAATAGTATTACAGCTTTTATTAAGGAGACTTATGGATGAAACTGACTTATTAGAATCTAATATGCAATTGTTTGTTCTTACACAGCCGGAAGGAATTCAATTCAGCAGCAAAACTGTCAGAGCAGCAGTTACAATTGTAGTAATTACACCTATAGTTTGTGTATATCCGTTTTTACAAAAATATTTTGTAAAAGGAATTATGTTGGGGGCTGTAAAAGGCTGATTTATATCAGCTTAAATATATTTATAATATTTTACAATAATAATTTAGGAGGGGTAATTTTATGGTAAAAAAGTTAAAATCATTACTTTCTTTTGTAATTGCAGCAATACTTATACTAACTTTTTTTTCAGCTTGCAGTACTAGCACAAAAACATCTGATAAAGCAGAGGAAAAATCTGCTGGAAGTAAAACTGGAACTTCTAATGTTGAGCAGCCAAAAAAGATAAAAATTTCTTACTATTCTTACTGGTGTGGTGACATTGTAGATGGAAACTATTGTGAAAAGCTTATTGAAGATGCATTAAACCTTGAAATTGAAACAAAGAAAGTAAATCACACTAAAAAGGAACAGGTAGATTTAATGCTAGCATCAGGAGATATGCCGGATTGTGGATGGTTCGACTACGATCCGAAGTACATGTATTATGATCAAGAACTAACAAGACTTATACCTGTAGATATGATTAAAAAATATGCACCTTCATACATTAAAACTTATGATAAGTTTCCTATTCTTTATAAGCATGTAACATGTAAGGAAGATAAAAATCAACATTATGCTCTTGTAGGTCATCAAGCTTATGTAGCAGGAAATCAGTATTTTTTCTGTAGTTTTTATCGAAAAGATTGGCTGGATAAGTTTGGTATAAAGCCTAATACTCCTGTTGAAGAGGTTATAGATAGAGTTTTTATAACTGAAAAAGGATTTACTCTTGATCAGTTTGAAGAAATATTAAAGCAATTCACTAAAGGAGACCCTGACGGAAATGGAAAAGAAGATACGGTAGGTATGATTGGGAGTAATAAAAGCTTCGAGTTTACATGGGGACAGTTAATGGGTGCATTCAATATTATCCCAAGTTTTTCAATAGAGGATAATGGGAAAGCTGTTTATTACTATTCAACAGAAAGATATAAAAATTATCTTAAATATATTAGCAGGCTTTACAAGAATGGATATATTGACAAAGAAATCCTCACAATTGATGCTCAGCAATTCTGGGAGAAAGCCCAAAAAGGTTACGGTGGATACTTCGGAGCAAGTGCTAATTGGCTTGGAAGTTGGGCTATGAGTAGACCGCCTTTAAATATCTTAAACAATATTCCAAATTCACAAATATTGATGACTCCGGGTGAAATTGGTCCAGACGGTTCAATGGGGACAAGAATGTTTGGAGCTACTCCAAGAAATGGCTGGTTCTATATAAACAAAAATGTTAAAGATGATGAAAAACTTGCAAGAATTTTACAATTTGCTGAGTATACAGGGTATGGCCCTGATAGAATACACTTAATGTTTGGTGAAGAAGGCGTTGATTACGATATGGTAGATGGTAGGCCAGTTAGAAGAGAAGGATTTGTTCATGGGGCAAATAGAGGAATTCACTCATACTCATTATTTGTTCAAGATGAAGAAGTTCTTAATTGGCTTAATGATAAAATGTTTATTGCAACTAAAAAGTATACCCTGGGTAGTGATGGCCTTTGGAATAAGTTCCTTGTAAAGCCATATAGATATGACCTTGAAAATACAACTAAGCTTTCGGATTTAAATACCAAATATGGATCAAATATTAATACTATTGTTAATGAGTATTTCGCAGCCGTACTTATTGGTGAATCAGATGTTGATTCAACTTGGAATGCTTATATAAAGAAACTAAACGATGCAGGATATAATGAAATATTAGAAGAATTGCAAAAAGCACCTTTATATGAAGATTTAATTAAAGGAAATTAAGTAAAGTCAAAAAAAAGATTTTAAAGGCATAAAAGTAAATGGGAGCATTTTTCAATGTTCCCATTTACTTGACTCAGTCTCCCTACAACTACTCCTTGTAAGTATTCTTATACTCAAGTTTTAATTGGTATCTGCAGAGATTTTCCCAATCGTGTTGGGGGATTTCATCAAAAGAGCACTTGAAAGCAATTTCTTCCTTGCTTTCAAGTTTTTCTTTTCCTACAGGGAAATTATTTAAGTAAATACAATCATTATTTCTATTAAATATCTTAATCTCCACATTTATATTTGAGGCAGGCTTTTTGCCTGTGTTGGTTAATTTCCCTTCAAATATCAGAACACCAGTATTTTCATCAATATAATACTTTACAAAAACAACTTGTACTTTGGTTTTTGGAAACTTAATCTCTCCTTCAAGATATATTGTGTTTTTAGGCTCTTCTATTTCGCTAAGCAGGTATTTTTTTTCTTCTTGTTGTCGACCAGCTATTAAATCTTTCACAAGAGGCATCAACTTATCCCTGTCTAAAAGGGTGACACCTATTTCTGCCGCCTCACTGAAGGCTTCAGGGCAAAAATAGGTATTGGTAAATAACAATGCCTGTTCACAATGGTAATAGTTTGCTATATATCTTAATTGCCTAATTGTCTTTACCCCTATAAGACTGCCTATGTCCCCTTTTATGGCTAAAACAGCAATTTTTACATCTTTACGGTGAACAATAATATCTATATTTTTAGTGTTATTAATAGGAATAAAGAGTATTTCATAACCGAAATGAATAATAATCTGTTTAATAAGTGCTTTAAATTTTAGCTCATCAAGGGAATCTACATCCAGTAACTTTGACGATTTATAAGAGTCCCTAATCCTGCTTAATACGATAGAGTCAATATAATCTGCGAGCTGGTTACGCCGTCTAAGATCTGTAGACTCCTCTGTAATGTTGTGCCTGCTGTACATATCGTCAATAAGTCTTTGAATTTTCTTGTCCTCATATTTTTTATGAAGATAGTTTGTAACGCATCGTATTAAATTTTGATTATTATATTTACTATCAAGTCCCTCCTGATTGGCATGCAACTCCAGCAATTTATCACGTAATGTAGATGGTCTCATGTTAACCTCCTATTAATCTTTCAAAAGCTTTCGGCGTAAAAATTCTATAAAGCTGATTTTTCTACTGCTAAGTATTTTGCCGTTATTATTGAAAACTACAAGATGCCCTGTTAGTATATTTTTTGCATAAAGTATATTAACTTCATGAGCTGTCCCAAGATAGTATTTCCGGTAATCAGCAACTTCCGGCACAAGTTCGGAAATATTTCTGACCAGCTTATGCTCCCTATCAACAAGGGTAAATCCTTCACAGGCTTTACAAAGACCTTTGGAGTTAATACAGCCCGGACAATATGTTTCCATGCACAACTTGCATTTTATTCCTTCTGTACAACTGCAGTAATCTTTTCCACAGCAATTGCAATGGTTAATATGTTCAGAGCAATAGACTTTACTGCAATTGCTGCATGTTTTTACGTGGTTGGGGCAGAGGGTTGTTCCACAAATGGTACACCTATCTAATTCATCAATAGTGAATATGTTTTTACATACCGAACATTCTCCCGAATGTTTTGAGCAGATAATTTTACCACTGTACGAGGATTTCATTGCATGTTCTTCACATAAGTAGTCACTACAAAAAGAACATTCATGTATATGATTATCACAAAATAATCCACCGCATACACTGCATTTGTGTATATGATCAGAACAGACAAAAGAGTTGCAGGCATCACATTGGTTTATATGAGAGTGGCATACACTGTTCCCGCAAACATTACAAATCTCATAACAGTCAATACAGTATGCTTTCCCGCAAGTGGCACACCGGTAACTGTGGGACGGGCAAACGACGACACCGCACGAGGTACATTGTATTACACAATCAGTACAAACTATTTCGCCACAGGTTGAGCATATATAGCTTTCATCATCGCATACAGTGCATATTGATTTGCCACAGGCACTGCAAATCTCCATACAGGTTTTGCATGTTACATGCCCGTTTCTGCATATAATCCCTAAGTCTATTTCTGTATTGCATTCAGAACATCTTATCATGACATTATTTAAAAATATTTCTGCCGGTATAGTGACTTCAGCCCCTGTTTCATGAAGTCTGAAAACAAGAGCTCGTAAATCTTTTACAGTATGCATTAAGATTACATTCTTAAGGTGGTAGTCACAGTTAATGGCATAACCTCTGATTTCACGTTCACATAATTTTAGAGCTTCTTCCTGTAATTTATCCAGTTGTTCAAGAGTGCTTTTAGCATAGTTATCTATATATTCTTCTTCGTATTTGTCAATAATCGATTTAATTTTATCCTTTAGAGTTCCTTCAATTTCTTTTTTAAATACCTCGAGCTGGTTTCTTATTGCCTCAAAGGCTTCTTGCCTTGCAATATTCATAAAATGCCGGTATTGCTTTTCATCTAATATTAATTTTTTGTCCGCTGGCTTCATATCAAGATTGATAAGGCCGTCTAACCTGATATTGCCGATAGCTTCACCGGTATCCATATCAATGAGTACTGAAACCAATTTTTCCACTTTCTGACTTAAACTATAATCATTTGAAAGCTCTACAAGAAATATAAAACATATTATATTTAAAGTCTTTGACTCCTTTATGCTTTCAAACCTTAAAAAGTCGGCATTTAACAGGTTGGTGTTACAGTCTTTATAATAACTGCAGAAGTCGCAACATTTATCTTTATGTTCACATATAGTAAAAAACGGGCACAGGTCGCAACAATTTTTATGATTAAGGGAAGATTTAACAGATTCGGTATTATAGGAAACGTAAACTTCCGAAAATGCAGCAATTGAAGCACATTCCCTAATCATATTATTTAAAGCCTTGCTGCCCTTAGCCAATAGGTTAATATCCTTGTTTTCAGCAGCCACTCTTGCAACGTAAGTATAAGCTTCCCGTAAGCCTCCGGGAAATTCAACAATAAAAAAGTTGTCCTGTTGTTCTACAATATTTGCACCGCGTGTATTAAAATAACCTTTAACAAACTTATGAAGCTCTGAATTATAAACTTGTCTCATAATATCCCCCGAAATTACATTAATCTAATATTCCCCGGGAAAATTCTTCCCTTAACATACTCTGTTCTCTTATGTACTCCATACTCTCACGTAACTGTTCAAGTTCCTTTTCAATATCCCTTTTCTTTGATGAACGAATTAATATATCCATAATAGTTTCTTCAATACTGAAATCATCATCTCTGATTTCGGAAAGGATTGCTTCGATGCCACCTATAGTCATCTTAAAAAGATCAATTTTTTCAAACAGTACTTTTAAGACGTAGTCATCAATTGTATCTTTCATGACCAGGTTAAAAATATTTACATCTTTATTCTGTCCTCGCCTATGGATCCTTCCGATCCTTTGTTCTATTTTCATGGGGTTCCAATGAAGGTCGTAATTTACCACAATAGTAGCGTTTTGCAGGTTTAAACCCTCAGCTGCAGTATCAGTTGCAACAATATATTGAACTTTACCACGCCTGAATTCATCAATAAGTGCTTGCCTTTCATAACCGGACAGTCTGCCTTCATACACCCTTGCCGTCATAAAGTTTTCATTTAGACTATCACATAGCATATATGCCGTTTCAAGCCTTAATGTAAATATAATGGCTTGTTCTTCCGGAATGCCGTTTAGAGTTTCAAGGAGTTTTTGTACCTTGGAGTAGGTGCCGATTTCAGAAGCAAGAGTAATTATAGGTTCAATCATAGTGGCTTCCAACGGATATTTCTCTTTCCTGTTTTCAAGGCTCTTTACCAGGGCCCTTGGACTGCTGGATAAGGACTGCTGCAGTGTTATTAATTCCTTCATAAGCAGGTAATTTACTTTAATTTTACCGGTCATTTTCATCTGGCTGCCCTTTGGGCTTGCATAATTCATGAGCCTGGTTTTGTTTTCCCCGTAAATATTATAAATATTTTTCATGTATCGGATAACGGAGTCGTATAGAAACATTTCTTCCCGTGAGCCGTTAATGCGAAGGGAATAAATAAACCTTTCGGTAAACGGGATCCCGCTGTCTTTCCTGAGGGTCCTTACCATTACCCTGGACACAACTTTTTTCAGTTCATCTTTCATTTCAGGACGGCATACCCTGCCTTGCCTATCAGCAAAGTACTTGTTTCTAAAACTTTTTTCCGTACCGAATATTCCAGGGTATAACAAGTCTACTATGCTATATATATCGGTAAGCTTGTTGCATAGGGGAGTTGCCGTGCACAAAAGCATGTATCTTCTATCGATTGAGCTTACTGCCTGTCTCCTTTTTGAGCTAGCATTTATAAGTAAATGAGCCTCATCGACAACTACCATGTCCCATTGCCTGCCTGTAAATTTTTCTACATTTCTGGATAATTTATTAAAAGAAGTAATAATTCTGCTGTTTTCATAGTCGAAATCGTCATCTTCTATGGTTGAGAATTCTTCTCCAAATTTCTCGCTCAATTCTTCTTTCCACTGATGTACTAAGGCTTTTGGGGTAATGATAAGTATTGTATGAATATTCCCCCTTATAATATGTTCTTTCAAAATAAGGCCAACTTCTATTGTTTTGCCAAGTCCTACTTCATCAGCAAGCAGAGCAATACTGGATTTCTCTTTAAGCACATTTAAGGCAACCTTCAATTGGTAGGGATAAGGTTCAAACCTTCCATCCAAGAGATCAAGGGTGGACAGGCTATCAATTTTACCGGTTCTCATAAGATTAGCGGCCATCAAACTTAACTTTAACCAATCAGCACTATGATTATAGTTATTTTCTTTTATCCTGGCTGTTATTTTATTATCGTCTGAATAAGAGTTATGCACCGGTACAAGATCAATAAGAAGCCCTGGATCATTACTTCTCTGCTTTATTTTTATTAGTTTTTGATTTGAAAAACGCGGTAAAACTTCTTGCATAAAACACCTTACCTGCCCTAAATAATATTACTTATATTATATTTTAGCACTTGAAAAAAATTAGTTAATTAGTAGATTAAACTGATTTCCGGCCGGTTTTTGTACATAATATACAAAAACATATTGCCCGCTTAAGTTGATACTGATTGGATTTAGAATTTAACCTGCCCCATTTCTTATATTTTGTTGTATAATAGTTGTATAATACTAAGTATTATATGAAAGGAGATAGGAGCAAAAAATGAAACTGTTGTTACACATGTGTTGTGCACCCTGTTCCATATATCCTGTAAGTATATTAAAAGAAGAGGGTATTGAATTTGAGGGACTATTTTATAATCCCAACATTCATCCCATTGAGGAATTTAAAAAAAGAAAAGAAAATGTAGAAATATTTAGTAAAATAGAAAATATAAACGTGTTTTATTTTGACGAATTTGACCAAGAAAGATGGGAAAATTTTGATGATGAGAAACAAAGGTGTAATATGTGTTATACTACAAGACTTGAAAAAGTAGCCTTATATGCGGCGGAAAACGGTTTTGATGCTTTTACAACAACACTCTTGGTTAGTCCTTACCAAAAACATGACTTAATCAAAGAACTGGGAGAAAAATTTGCACAAAAATATGGGGTGGAGTTTTATTATAAGGATTTTCGCTTAGGATTTAGAAGAGGACAGCAGCAGGCAAAGGAAATGGGATTGTACAGGCAAAAGTATTGTGGATGTATAGTGTCGCTAAGGAATAGATAAGATAATATAGATGATACGGATGATATAGATGAGTGAATATGGGTCAGGTTAAGTTGATTATGGAAAGGAGTTTTGTTATATGTTCCAAATAATGGGGAAATATCTTATAATTTTTGGGATAATATTTGTAATAATAGGAGTATTTTTATTTGTTGGGGGCAGGATAGGCCTTGGAAAGCTTCCGGGAGATATAATTGTAAGAAAGAAAAATTTTGTATTCTATTTTCCCCTTATAACCTGTATTATTATCAGCATTATTCTTACTCTTATTTTCAACTTAATTCCCCGTTTTAGAAAATAATAGATTCAACAAAATATTACAAAATAATTAAAATTCGATAAAAATATAGGAAAAATTATGCCAAAAACCGAAAAATGATGTAAAATATTAAGTATAAGATTTACAAATGATAAGTTTGTGAGGTATTAATAATTATGAAAAAACTTCAGGTAATTTTAATTATTTTGTGTGTTACGGTATTGTCAATGAGACCATTCGTCAGAGCAGCTTCTTTGCCTAATTATGGGAAACTTTTAGATGTCGTGTATTTTTGTGAAGGGGGACAGGAAGGAGTCTTTGTATACTTTGATACTATCAAAAAACATTCTGACTTTACTCTTTCAAATCCTGACAGGATAGTTGTTGATTTTGAGGATTCTTTATATGGCGGCAGTACTAAACAAATTAATACTTCAGGCAGTATAATATACTCTGTAAAATATGCCCAGTTTGAAAAAACCACTGTAAGGGTTGTTCTGTATGTGACCGGCAAGCATGAGTATAAAATAGAGCAGGGAGAGGGATACCTTAAAATATATATTGATAAAGGAAGTTCTTCAGGAGGGCAAAACCTTGGAGATAATAAACCTGGCGATAACCAGGATGAGAGGAGAACGGACGAAAGGACGGATGAAAGAGATAACATTCAAAGCAGCCGTGGCAATTTTGAACGCGGAAGTATAGATTTGCCCGAGGGCATTAGTATTGCTTTAACTGCCAGGGGAAGCAGTGATGAGGTTTCCATAGCCCTTGAGAATCTTAAGGACTATAATATATTCACTTTAACTAAGCCGGACAGGATTGTTGTTGATATTCCAAATGTGAAGTTTTCAAAAGACCAAAGTGAAGTTAGCGTTAGTGGAAATCTTGTTAAATCGATAAGGTATGCCCAATATCAGGAAAACCTGGGCAGGGTTGTCCTGGATTTATCTGAAAAGTTCCTATTTAAAGTTAATGAATTGGAAGGGAAGCTTATTCTAAGTATAGAAAAACCAGAGTTTAAAAGTGTTACATACAAAAATATAACATACAACAATACAGGTGACAGGGTATTTTTCTCAATCAGCGGAGCCAAGCTTACAGAAGGAGGAGAAGATTTAAAAAGATATTATACTGCCAGGTATGACTCTACAGGAAAGGTTTATACAATAACATTTCCCAGCAAATATGCCGCAGATCTTTCAAGTGGAGTTATGAAGTTAAACGACCATTTGTTTGAATCTGTGACAATAGCTAGAAATCTACTTACAGGAAATACCAGTTTGATTTTTAAAGCCAGGGAGAAACTTACATATGTTGTTATGACCAGACCACAGGTTAATGATACTGCAATAACCGTATTAAAACCTGCATCAAAATCCGATAAACTTGTAGTTATTGACGCGGGGCATGGAGGTGTAGAACCCGGAGCAACATACGGTAAGCTCCTTGAGAAAGATTTAAACTTGGATATAGCTTTAAGATTAAATGAGCTTTTAAAGAAAAGAAATATTAATACGTATATGGTAAGAGAAGATGACAGTTTTGTAGGGCTATATGAGAGAGCTTTTATAGCAAACAGCTTAAATGCTGCTTTGTTTTTAAGTATACATAATAATGCCATAGGGGATCCATCCTTTGATGGGACAATGACCCTTTACTATGTGAAGAGCAGTGAAGGAGCAGGGTTTAACAGTTATAATTTTGCTAAAAACGTTCAGAACAGTATGCTTAAAGTATTAGGGACTAAAGACAGGAATGTAAAAGAAAGGTCGGACTTAGTAGTACTAAAAGCTACCAAAATGCCATCTGCCTTAGCAGAAGTAGGGTTTATGACCAACGCTGGAGACAGGCAGAAATTGCAGACCGAAGAATTCAGGCAAAAAGCGGCACAGGCTTTATGTGATGCAATTGTCAAGTCGTTGTCTGAGATAAAATAAATAAGCAGTATCAAGGGAAATTATAAATAGTAAAGATGGAATAAAAACTAATAAAAAAATAAGGTAGATTTTATACAATCTACTAATTTTTTTTTGTTATACTCTATGGTAACATTACTTTAATTGATTAAAAATTTCATATTTGTCCATAATTATATTAAAAATAATGAAAGGATGGACAAATATGAAGAGGTGTACAAAAAGACGTGTAATAGCATTACTGATAATGGCGGTTGTTCTTATAACAGGATGCGGCACTTTTGATAGATATGAAGATGACCGGATTCTTCAAACAAATGAAGGTGGAAATAACGATATTGATAGTATTGATAGTAATGATGCAACAGCCAATAGTAGTAACGATTATGAAGGAGGAGGTGAGGGTAAATTAGAGGAAAATAATACCAATACGGACATAAACAATAATGAAAACAAGGAAACAGAAGAAATGCTTATTGAAGTATATTACCAGGATAATGAGGGTTTCCTGGTCCCTGTTACAAGAAGAGTACCAAAACAATTAAGTATTGCCAGGGCTTCAATTAACGCACTCATAGATACACCCATGAACAGGGAGGAAATTGCGTATTTTGGGTTATATCCTATATTACCTCAAGAGACTGAATTTACAATAAATATTAAAGAGGGCATAGCAGTTATAGACTTTAATAATAAAGTACTTGAGTATAACGACCAAATTGTAGAGTATAATATTGTTGCATCGGTTGTGTATACTCTAACGCAATTTGAAACTGTTGATGAGGTTAAGATACTTGTAAATGGTTACATACAGCAAAGGTTAAGATATGGGACCGATATTTCAGAGAATCTAAGTAGAAAAAATATTTTAGTAAATACAGCAGAACGAAAGAGTATTAATTTAGCAAGGGGTATGCAAAAATTAGATGTGTATTTACTAAAGACAATAAAAAATAACGTTTATATAATTCCGGTATCAATAGAATGCATGAATTTAAATGAGGATAACCTACAGGGAGAGATAATTAAATATTTAAGTACACCTCCTGAAAACCAAAAACTGTTTTCAGAGGTACCAGACAACATAAGATTAATAGGTAGCAGTATAAAAGAAGGTTTGCTCACTTTAAATTTAAGTATTGATATTGGTAGCTATGGCGGGACTCAAAGGGAATATGGGATGATTAGCCAAATACTATATTCTATGAGGCAAATTGACGGTATTGACAGAATAAGGTTTTTGATAGATGGAGAAGTGAAGGATTTTATAGAAGGTACAGAAATATCAAAACCTGTTCCATTACCCTTAAGCATAAATGATATAGTTGACATTTGAGAGAAGAGGCTTATTCCAAAAATATTTTGAAGGGAAGGAAATACAGTTGAGAGTAGATGGAAGGGAAAAATCGCAGCTAAGACCTGTTAAAATTACGAAGAATTATATCAAATATGCAGAAGGTTCAGTCCTTATAGAAATGGGAGAAACTAAAGTTATTTGCACTGCTTCTATAGACGATAAAGTACCACCCTTCAAGAAAGATACAGGCGAAGGTTGGGTAACTGCTGAGTATTCAATGCTTCCAAGGTCAACCCAGATAAGAAACCAGAGAGATATCAGTAAATTGAAGCTTAGCGGTAGAAGCCAGGAAATTCAAAGACTCATAGGAAGGGCTCTCAGGTCTGTGGTAGATTTGAAAGCACTTGGTGAAAGGACTATAATAATTGACTGCGATGTAATTCAAGCTGACGGCGGTACAAGGACTGCTTCAATAACAGGGGGGTTTGTTGCCCTGGTGGATGCATGCAAACATATGATAGACAAGGGTATTATTGAAAGAATGCCCATTGAGGATTTTGTAGCAGCAGTAAGCGTAGGTGTTGTAAATGGACAAGAAATTCTTGATTTATGCTTTGAAGAAGATTCAAATGCCCAGGTAGATATGAATGTTGTAATGTCCGGAGGAGGCAAATTTATTGAAATACAGGCAACAGGGGAACAATTCCCTTTCAGCAGAAATCAGCTTGATGAAATGCTGCTATTGGCGGAAGAAGGCATAAATAAGCTTATATTAATTCAAAGAGAAGTATTAGGGCCTTTAGCAGATGAGGTTAGAGGAGAAAAAAATGAAAAATCTTATAGTTGCAACAAAGAATAAGGGTAAATACCAGGAGATAAAAGAGATACTTGCTGACATACCTTTTAATGTAATTTCTATGGGAGAGCTAAATTTGGATATTGATATAGAAGAAACTGGTAAGACATTTGAGGAAAATGCATTAATCAAGGCAAGGAAGGTTTGTAAATTGACAGGTGAGATAGTAATAGCTGATGACTCGGGGCTGGAGGTAGATTACCTGGATGGGGCGCCGGGAATTTATTCATCAAGATTTGGAGGTGAAAATGCTACAGACGAGGAAAAAAACAGAAAACTGCTTAAAATGCTTGAAGGGGTACCCTTTGAAAAAAGAAAAGCAAGGTTTGTTTGTGCTATAGCAGTGGTATATCCTGAAGGCAAGCATTTTATTGTTAAAGGAATATGTGATGGTTATATAGGTTTTAAACCGGAAGGTAATAACGGTTTTGGATATGACCCATTATTTTATTTGCCTGAATACGGGATGACAACTGCCCAGATGGAACCTAAAGAAAAACATAAAGTTAGTCATAGAGGAAAGGCATTAAAATTAATGGTTGAAGAATTTAGAAAAGAATTAAGTAGAGAGGGTTAAAATAAGATGAGGATATTGGTTTTAAGTGATACACACGGAGATATTGATAAAGCAAGAGAAGTAATAAAGAAGAATAGTGATATAAATCTGATTATTCACTTAGGTGATTATTTCAGGGATGCTCAAAAGATTAGTGATGAGTTCCCTAATATACCCATTGAATATATATACGGCAATAGTGATTTTATGATAGATGATACTCCAGCAGAGAAACTGCTTGAATTTGAAGGAAAAAGAATTTTTATGACTCACGGGCATAAATATTCAGTAAAATGGGATTATGAAAAGCTTTTCACCAAGGCACATGAAGTGGGAGCAGATATTTTATTATTTGGACATACACATATTGCTGAAATAGTTAAAAACGGAAGCTGCTTTATACTTAACCCTGGAAGCATAAGTGATCCTAGAGGTGATAGCAGTGAGTCCTACGCAATAATTGAGATTAATAGCAATAAAGTTGAGCCAAAGTTATGCTATGCATGATATATTATAAAAATTTTTGCTTTTTCCAGGGTTATAGGTGTTGACAAAAGAAATCCCAGCCTGTATAATTATAAAGTCAACAGGTTAGGGATTATGCGGGTGTAGTTCAATGGTAGAACATCAGCCTTCCAAGCTGATTGCGAGGGTTCGATTCCCTTCACCCGCTCCATTTGTTTGTGCCTGTAGCTCAGCTGGATAGAGCAACGGACTTCTAATCCGTAGGCCGGGGGTTCGAATCCCTCCAGGCACGCCATAAAAAGCCAATGCAACAAAACCCTTGTTGCATTGGCTTTTTTGATTTGTGGTAACTTTATAACATGGACTATTCTACCGTAACTTCCTGCTTTCTGGCCTTTACATATTTCCATTTATCTGAGCGAAAACGGAAATATACGATAAGTGAACGGGTATATTGGTCCATTACTAAGGCTACCCATGCTCCTATAAGCCCCCAGCCAAATACATTTACGAATAGATAAGCAACTATTACCCTAAACCCCCAAATACCTATTGCAGAGGCGTACAATGGGTATAATGTGTCTCCTGCTCCTCTTAACGAGCCTGCAAGGGTAAGTTGTGTCGATTGGCCGGGTTGGGCTAGTGCCAGGATTTTAAGCACAGTACCGGCCATGGCAGCTACTTCCAGGTCCTTTGTATATAGCCTGGCTAAAGGATGAGAAAACAGAATGAACATAATTCCTATAAAACATGCAACCGCCATAGCCACATGATGTATAAAGTTGGCATATTCCTGGGCTTTTTCCTCGTTGCCGGCGCCAAGGTTTTGACCTACAAAGGTAGTGGCTGCAACACCGAAAGCCATACTGGGTGAAAAAGATAATCCGCTTATATTCAAGCCAATCTGATGAGCAGCAAATCCTTCTGTCCCAAGGCCTGAAACTGTACGGGCAAATAACATGAGACCACTTTGTAAAACAAATTGCTCTAATGCAGCGGGAAGGCCTATAGAAAAAACCTTCTTTATTATATCTAAGTCGAATTTATAGCTACCTTTTAATGACATGGAAATAATTGATTTCCTAGAAAAATAAACTACATATAAACCGGCCATACATGCAATCATCCTGGAAACTGTAGTTGAGACACCTGCACCGGTTACACCCCATTTTGGAAATCCAAGTTTACCGTATATTAAAACATAGTTGCCGAAAACATTTAAAAGGTTGCTTCCTACATTGTATAACATAGGTATTTTAGTTTCTCCGGCTCCCCTTAAAGAGGCTGTAATTCCCATGGTAACAGCCTGAAAAATTAATCCTGATGCTACTATCTGGAAATATTGGGTTGATGTATTCATGACATCAGGCCCTGCTCCCATAAAAGTGACTATAGGTCTTGCTAAAAGTATTCCGATAGCGCTCATAACTGCCCCTAGTATGAAGTTAATAACAAGGATCTGGCGTAATACCGAGCGGGCTCTTTCTACATTTTGGGCACCTATATTCCATGCTACAAGGGTTGTTGTTCCAACGTTTACAGCCGCGAAGACTGCCAGAAGAAGCATAAAAGGCTGATTTGTCAGCCCTACTGAAGTAATAGCGGCGGGACTGAGTTGTCCTACCATCATCATGTCTATCATTCCGAATAATGTCGACATTACTAATTCGATAAAGGCAGGTAAAGTAATATCCATTATCTCATTCAACATAGCTAATATTCGTGAGTCTTTTATTCTTGCAAAAATATTTGTACATCCAGGTTGCATTTTATTTCGTCCCTTTCGACAATGAATGGAAGTAAAAATTTTCAAAGCATACAATTGCATACAGTTACATTATATATTTAAAAAGGAACTATGTCAAACCGTCCTAGGGCCATCAGAAGCATGATTTAAAGTAAAATAAAAGGTGCTATATTTCTTAATAGCACCTTTTTAATTAGTTTTCAGTTTCTGTTCCGGGACAGATTACATTTCAAGTTCTATTTCCCATCCCAATTCTTCAAAGTCAGGTATTTCAAATTGAAATTCTGAGAAATCCTTGTTCATAAGCACATCTATAGCGTTTTCAATGTCTTTATTCTTTAACATAGTAACAACTTCAGTAGTAAAGTCTCCCCATTCTTTAACAGTCTTGGCATTGTTTACGAATATGCTTGTATCTGCTTCTTTTAAGCTATCCAATGTAGCAACTTTTATGTCGTTAAGGTTATCAATGTATTCCCTGAAGATGCTATAGTTATCAGGATGGATTGTAGCAATGAATTCCTGCCCAAACTGGCTTCCAAATTCGAGGAAATGGACAAGGTCTTTAATTAGCTGTGTATCTATTTCTTCAACTACATCAATTATGAGTTGACGTACATCGTCAGCTTGCTCAGCATATTCCATAGCTAGTTTAGTGAATTCATTAATTGAATCCACGTCAACTTCAGAGGCTGCTTTAGCTATGCTGTCTTTTGTATCTTCCAGCATATCCATGTATTCATGGTACAATGCCACATATTCATCGATTGTATCTGATATATCGGTGAATGTGCTTTCAGGAATGAACTGTGATAATATATTTATAAGCTTTCTGTTTCTGAATATTTGATTTTGTAATGTTGCTACAGCACTATCTATATCATCGACAGAAGTAAAGCTTATAGAGCCGAATACACTTTCAAGTTCATCCATTGTATCCAGGAGTTCTTCATACATTCCGTAATATTCTTCATACATTCCGTAGTATTCCTCTGCAGTTGCTACATATTCGTCTATTTGTTCTTCAGGGAGGAACCATGCTACGAGTTCTCTCAGCTTCTCATCATAGAGTATTTTTTCTACAGTTTCTTCAATGGAACCATAGTATTTAACAACCTCTAGAGGAGCTGCCCAATCAGCTACTGCCTTTTGGATGATCTCAAACTGCTTTGCGTACTTGCTGAGGTCATCAGCCAATGCAAAATGTATTGCACTGTTGACAAGTTCCTCACTATCCAGCACAAAGTCAACATATTCTTCGACTTTTGCATCTGAAAGCAGGTTTGTTGTATCCAAAAATCTAGTTATAAAGTTACTTATGATTTCAGATTGACTGCCTTTAAAATTGTTGATTTCTCCCAGCAAGTTGTTCCTGTATTCCATAGCCATGTCCTTAATTTTGTCAGGATTAAGCTGTACAAAAACCTTAAGGATACCGCTGCCGAAATAGACATCTTTTACATTAAATATCCTGGGGAGATCAAAATCTTCATATTTTATCGAATATTTTAGTGCATCCTGTGGAATTTGTTTTGAAATCATATTTGGAGCTTTTCTTTGACCAAGCTTGAGGTCAGATGCGCTAATCTCTATGCCTTCTTCAGTAATATTGACATTGATTTTTACACTAAGAGGAACATTTATTGAACCATATTTTCCGTTAATATATAACCTCTGGTCTTTTGTATTGAATAGGATTTCTTTAATAGCAAACTTTTCAGGAAGTGCAATGTCAAGGCTTTCAAAATTGTCTTTTATCAAAGAGTTAATAAGATCCTGGTTAAGCTCAACTTCTACTGTCCTTGTACTAGCATCATAGTATGTATGTTTTTTTGCTATTTCATTTAGTAAATCATCAGTTGGTACGTACACAAAACTACAGTCATAGGTTGAATTATGAATGCTCAGTACAGTACCTATACCTATTGCCAGAACTACCAGGATTACTACGACTACTATTAGTGTTACAAGCAGCCACTTTTTTTTAACCATTAAAACACCCCCAAATCAATAAGGCAACTATTAAATGTTAAGTCTTTCCCAATAATGATGTCTGGGTTTCTTGTAAATTATAATACCTTGTCTCAACCGCTAAGATGTATCATTCATTATCTAACCTCCTCCCATACTTAAAATTAAATAACCAAGTCTTCTACTGGTTTATTAAGTTATATTATTTATGTTTATGATAGAAGACAATTTTGACTTAACTAATTACATATTATTACATATAATATTTATATACACATAATATTTATGCAACACTTTACGAAAACTTGTTATCAAAGATACACATTTCCTAAAAACACAAGTCTACCTACCGCCATTTTAGCAGTATTTGAAGATGGTGTCAATAGACTATTTGTATATACAGAGCTGAAGCATGAAAATTTTATTCTTATCCATTAATAGTGGCTGCGTTAGTAATTTTATCCAATTATATAATAATATTACATAAATTTAACCATACGTTTAAGTCATCGGATAACACTATAACC
>JABUEW010000045.1 GCA_013314855.1 Bacillota bacterium
AATTTTCTTATCCTTGCTATATACACCTGTTTCCATATTTTTATTATAACATGCTGCTCTTAAAAAAACCAGCCCTTTTTTAAAATATGCTCTATTGCTGTATAAAAAATTTTATGAAGAGGCCCTTGTAGTTGATGTTTCTCTTCGCGGTTGGTATAATTATTCAGTATAATTACTTGCATGAATATGTTATAAAATACAGATTCTTGCTATATTTTATGGGGATACATAATGATATATCTTTTTGTTCTTTTAGGACTGGTAATTATTATATTAATATATATGAGATATGAAACAAGCATGGTAAAAGTAGAAAGGATTAAATTTACCCTCAGCAAAAAAGGACTGAAAATTATTCAGCTTTCAGATATTCATATAAAGTTTCTTAGAGTCCCGGTCCAAACAATAAAGAAGGTTATATCCAAGGAAAAGCCGGACATAATCATTTTAACAGGAGATTACATTGATAAGCCATGCCATGTGGAAATGTTTTTGGATTTTATCAGGCAAATCAGGAATAATGCAGTAGTATATTTATGTTTGGGAAATCATGATTACGAGGCTTTTAAACAGTATGATAACGACAGTATAGCCCAGAATAGTAAAATCCAGCATTTTATAGAAGCTTTGGAAAGTAACGGTGTTAGTGTTTTACATAACCGTGCTGTCCGTTATACAAAAGATGGAGTAAAATACAATATTATAGGTATTGAAGATTTAAGTGCAGGAAAGCCGAACATAAATAAAGTGCTTGGTTTTTGTTGCAAAGAAGCTTTTGCAAACATTGCATTTTCCCATAATCCTGATATAGTTTTTGAAATACCCAAAGGGAAAGTAGATTACCTGCTTTGCGGCCATTTTCATGGGGGTCAGATATGGCTGCCTTTTAACCTGGAATTTAAGTTGCTGCGCAATGAAAAGCTTTGTAAAATGGGTATAAGCCGAGGTCTTCACAGGATAAACGGGATCAACCTTTATATTAGCCGTGGACTTGGCAATGTTTGTTTCCCTTTAAGGTTTTTATCAAAGCCGGAAATAACTATCTTTCATTTACCTTAGTCATCATCAATCCGGTTATACCGTGTTTCTTCCCTTTAAATCGGGATTGTAAATTTATCCTACCACATCCACCATACTTTTAACTGCGTATTTAACTTGAAAAATATGCGGTTTTTTATTTTATGTCATAAGTAAGTATGTTATACTAATAAATATTATTGAGACGTGCAGATTTCAGCATGTATATTGACACGGAAGGAGAATATTATGTACCAAAATATTGTAAATTTGTTAAAAATTGTATTTATATCTGCTATACCTTTGATTGAACAAAGAGGAGCAATACCTGTAGGTATTCTTGTATATAAGTTTGACCCGCTTGTAGTTTTTTTTGCAAGTTTTCTGGGGAGTCTTATCCCTGTACCTTTTATTTTACTTTTATTCAATATTATTTTCGATTGGATGAAAAGGTTTAAGTTTTTAAGTTGGTTTAATAATTTTGTTGAAAACAAAGTAAGAAAAGGATCGGCAAAGGTAGAGAAGTATAAGGAAATAGGACTTATAATTTTTGTAGCCATACCTCTCCCCTCTACCGGTCTCTGGACAGGAAGTGCAATTGCTGCTTTCCTTGGGCTGGACATCAAGAAATCTTTTCTATGCATCGCCCTGGGAGGAATTATTTCAGCGATTGCCATAACCATTATCACTATTGTATTCCCTGCACTATTGGGATATTGAAAACAAGTAAACAACACTAGTATTGCTTCTAAAACCCCGGCTACTTTTTACCCTTTTCGTATCCCGGTTTACCTAGAAGTGTGAACATGTTTTTCTTGTAAGCTTCAACCCCTGGCTGGTCAAAGGGATTGACTCCCTGGAGGTATCCGCTTATACCACAGGCCTTTTCAAAGAAATAAATAAGGCTCCCCAAATAGTAGGCATTAAGCTCCGGTATGTCAACTATAAGGTTGGGGACACCGCCATCAGTATGCGCCATAATAGTACCTTCCATAGCCTTTTTATTTACAAAATCCATAGTTTTGCCTGCCAGGTAGTTCAATCCGTCCATATCATCCTTCTCCGCTTTTATTGTCATGTCTCTGCCAGGTTTCTCTACATTCAGCACTGTCTCAAATATATTCCTCAAGCCGTCCTGTATATATTGCCCCATGGAATGTAAATCAGCTGTAAAATCAACTCCTGCCGGGAATATTCCCTTTTGGTCCTTTCCCTCACTTTCTCCATACAACTGTTTCCACCATTCGGTAAAATAGTGGAGAGAGGGTTCATAGTTTACCATAATTTCTGTAGTCTTGCCTTTTCTGTAAAGGGCATTACGTACTGCTGCATATTGGTAGCATTCATTTTCCGTTAAATTAGATTTGTTATACTCCCTGTAAGCAGCAGCCGCTCCGTCCATGAAAGCATCAATATTTATACCGGCCACTGCTATAGGCAGCAATCCGACAGCTGTAAGTACCGAATATCTTCCTCCAACGTCATCAGGAATTACAAAGGTTTCGTATTTCTCCTCTTCTGCAAGCCTTCTCATTGCACCTTTTGCTTTATCAGTAGTAGCATATATTCTTTCAGCTGCCCCATCTTTACCGTATTTTCTTTCCATATATTCCCTTAAAACTCTAAAAGCAATTGCAGGTTCAGTAGTAGTTCCGGATTTTGAAACAACATTAAGAGAAATGTCTTTATCCTCCAATATATCCAGTAAATCTAATAGATATTTAGGGCTTATATTGTACCCGGCAAAATATATTTCAGGAGTTTTCCTTTTTGTGCCGCTAAGGAAATTATAAAAGGAATGGGATAATGCTTCAATAACTGCCCTTGCTCCAAGATATGAACCTCCTATTCCTACTACAACCAATGCTTCAGAATTAAATTTTATTTTTTCTGCTGCTTCTTTAATTCTTTTAAACTCTTCCCTGTCATAATTTGCAGGTAAATCCACCCAACCAAGAAAATCACTGCCTGCTCCTTTTTTCTTGTGGAGCATTTCATGGGCCTCTTTTACAAAGCTATTGTAATACATAATCTCATGTTCCCTTATAAAATTACCGTATTTTGAATGGTAAAACCTAATTGTTCCCATAAAATTTTTACCTCCTGCGAAATAAATATAATTATAATATTCATTTTTAACAACTTCAACCCCTATTACTCCTGGAACTGTTTTTGGTACAGCCGGTAGTATGCACCTTTTTTAGCCAGGAGTTCCTTATGCGTTCCCTGTTCCACTATTCTTCCCTCATCTATTACAATTATTCTATCTGCATGCTCTATGGTCGAAAGCCTATGTGCAATTACTATGGAGGTTCTGCCTTTAAACAGAGTTTTTAAAGCTTCCTGGATATGCCTTTCTGTTTCGGTATCAACGCTTGATGTAGCTTCATCAAGTATAAGTATCCGCGGGTTGGCAATTAACGCTCTGGCAAATGCAAGGAGCTGCCTCTGGCCTGAAGAAAGTTTGGCTCCTCTTTCTTCCACATCAGTGTCAAAACCTTCTTTAAATTTCTCGACGAAATTTAATACCTTTGTTGCACTGGCAACTTCAATAATTTCTTCCTCTGTGGCATCCAGTTTGCCATATAGTATGTTTTCCTTTATGCTGCCGGAAAATATGAATGAATCTTGCAATACTACACTTACCCTGCTCCTTAAGGAGGATAATTTTATATCCCTGATATCATAACCGTCTACCAGTATACTTCCTTCTACAGGGTCATAAAACCTCATAAGTAGGTTTATAATTGAGGTTTTGCCTGCTCCGGTCGGGCCCACCAGGGCAACCACTTCACCGGGTTCTGCCTTGAAGGATATATCATGCAGTACCATCCTTTCCTCCGGATTGTATCCAAAAGTAACATTTCTAAATTCTATAGCACCTTTTATATCCTCCAATTCAATTGCATTTGGAGAATCTACTATTTCAGGTTTTGTGTCCAGTATATGGAATATTCTTTCAGAAGACGCCATTGCCGAAAGGGCTTGATTATAAACTTTACTCAATGCACTTAAAGGCGACCACAGCCTCCAAATATAATTGGTAAATGCTACTACTGTACCTACACTTGCCTCATTTCTAGTTATCATTATTGCTCCCAGCCAAACTACTCCGCATGTAGCTGCCATACCTGCAAATTCTACCAATGGCCAGGATAAAAGCTGTATTACAGTTGCATGCATATGGGATTTGTAATTTTCCTTATTAATTTTTTCAAATTTATTAATATTATACTCTTGCCTTGAAAAAGCCTGTATTACTCTCATTCCTTGGAGTGTCTCATTCATATTGGCATTAATATTCGCTATGGTTTTCCTTGTCTTAGACCAGGCGTTTTCACTGGCAGTTTTTAACGATACAAGAAGCAATATGAAAACCGGTACAACAGTAATAGTAATGATTGCCAATTTGAAATTAACAATAAAAATTATTACAATAATACCCAATATTGAAATTATCTCACTTATAAATGAAACAACTCCTGTGTTTATAAAGTCACTTATTGCCTGTACATCATTTGTTATCCTTGAAATAATTTTACCCGCAGGCCTTCCGTCAAAAAATCTAAAGGAAAGTTCCTGTATATGTTCAAATACTTCCTTTCTTATATCATAAATCAATCCCTGTGTAGTTTTGTTTATAACATTAATCCTTATACGGCCTCCGATTAAATTAAGCAGGTTAATAACCAATAGAACAATACCCATCCGGATAATAACAGTCATGTTCTTTTTCATCATTCCCTCATCAACTACATACCTTATAATGAGAGGGTCAATAAGGCCTATTACAAGTCCGCCTAATAGTATTACAGATATTATCGCTACATTTTTCCAATATGGGCGTATGTATTTCATTGTCCTTTTAAAAAGTTTAAAATCAAAAGATTGTTTTTCTAGTTCTTCATCCACATCATATATATTTGCCATAATTTAGTCCCCCCTTCTTTACGCAATTTCTAAGGCTTCCTGCCCTTTTAACTGTAACTCATAAATTTTTGAGTAATATCCGTCTTTACCAATTAATTCACCATGAGTACCAGTTTCTACTATTTCTCCATCCTCAAGCACAATTATCTTGTCTGCATTTTTAATTGTGGAAAGCCTTTGGGCTATAACAAATACAGTCCGTCCTTTCATAATTTCTTTCATCGCCGTTTGAATTGCTTTTTCTGTGGCTGTATCTACACTGGAAGTAGCCTCATCCAGTATAAGTATTGCCGGGTCCATAAGTACAGCCCTTGCAATAGCAATTCTCTGTTTTTGCCCTCCTGAGAGTCCTATGCCTCTTTCTCCAACCCTGGTATTATATCCCTCAGGTAAACCTTTAATAAAATCGTGTATCTGTGCAATCTTCGTAGCATTCTCAATTTCTTCCTGTGTTGCATCGGGTTTTCCATATGCAATATTTTCGCGTATAATATCTGAAAACAAAAATGTTTCCTGCATTACCATTCCAATATGTGAACGGAGGCTTGAAAGTTTTATGTTTTTTATATCAACACCGTCAATAAGTATCCTTCCTTCACTAGGGTCATAAAATCTCGGCAATAATCCTATAAGAGTACTCTTACCCGACCCTGTACCCCCTATAACTGCTACTACTTCACCAGGCCGGACTTCAAGGTTTATACCTTTAAGTCCTGGTGTACCGTCAGGGAAACTGTAACTTACATTCTCCATAACTACATGGCCTTCCATTTCTGTCATTTCCACTGCATTTGGTGTATCACATATTTCAGGCATGGTGTCCATAATTTCAAATATTCTGGGAGCCGATGCAATAGCCTGCTGCATAAGGTTGACAAGCCATCCGCAAAATCTTATAGGCCATATAAGTCCAAAGATATACCACTGCATTGCCATAAAGGTTCCCAGGGTTACTTGGTCAGTTATAACAAAATATCCTCCAAATATAGTCAAAAGAAGGAAGTTCATACCTGAAATAAACTCTGCTAATGGAAAAGCACCAGCTTCAATTTTCGCCCTTTTCATATTTTCATTGTAATTGCTGATATTACGTTCATTAAATTTCCCTTTTTCAAATGTTTCACGGGCAAAAGCTTTTACCACCCTTATACCAGTTACATTCTCCTGCAGTACCGACGTTAACCTTCCCATTTGTTCTCTTACTTCTCTCCAGGCAGGGTTTATTTTCTTCCCGAACCTTGCAATAATATAAATCAGTATTGGGGTAGGAAGCATTACTGCTATTGCCAACTTCCAGTTCATTACAATAAAAATAATTACCGTAGCAGTAAAATTTATAAAGCAAACCAGCAAATGAATAAACCCAAAACCTAAAAAATTCCTTATACATTCAATATCGCCTGTCATCCTTGACATTATCTGACCTGTATGGTTCCGGTCAAAAAAGCTGAAAGACAAATATTGCATATGGGCATATAATTTGTTTCTTAAGTCATATGCAACCTTTTGCCCGGCCATTTCCATAAAATAACCCTGAAAATAACCAAATATGGTCCTGCCAACTATCGCAATAAACATCATAGTAATAAGTTTCGATAAGTATTTTAGATCGCCTTTTGCAATACCAATATCCAATATCTGTTTCAGCAGATATGGGAATAGATAATCCATAAATGTAAAAAGCAACATTAGGACAAAGGCTAATATGGTCAAAAAAATGTATGGTCTTAATAATTTTATAAGCCTTTTGACAGTACTCATCCTCATTCCCCCTAATATATCCGGACATAACTAAAGCCGAAATCTCTCGATTCCGGCTTCTTGTACTTCTTCTAATTCTATAGTCCCAATCTGATTTCAATTATAACTGCCAAGCTTCTTAAATATAAAATCCTCTATCATCTAAAACAATAACGGAAGTCGAGCTTTTTAATTTTACAGGATAGTAATTATTATTTAATTTATCATTTAATCTTCTGTTAATATCTCTATGCATTCTCCTATCAGCAGTCACTGCAACTTTTATCTTTATCATCAAAGCTCACTCCTTCCTTTATTTGTTATTATTTGAATAATTTAATATTTACAATTCGAATTCACAAACACAAGTTTAATTATATAACTTAAAACTAAAATTTGTCAATTCAAATTATTTAAATGTTATATATTTGTAATAAATACCTGCAACTACCAGATTTATAATTCCGGATATTCTTTGTTATAATCCCCACTCCAGCCATACTCACCTTTCAGCTCCACAAACAGAACAGGTTCAAGTGTTTCCGTATTAACCTTTCCGTTTTTGTTTTTGCTGATTAGCATGAGATTCTGCATGCCTCTTGAACCTACAGGAATAATCATTTTCCCGCCCGGCTTCAACTGCTCCAGTAAAGGGTCTGGAATCCTTGCAGCGGCAGCAGTAACAATTATCCTATCATAAGGCTGGTACTCAGGCCAACCTTTGCTGCCGTCCCCTATTTTGTAAAATACATTTTTATACCCAAGGGCTTCCAGCCTTTGCCTGGCCTTTAAAGACAAATCTTCAATCCGCTCAACGGTATAAACCTCGCCGGCAAATTCCGCCAGGAAAGCTGTTTGATAACCTGAACCTGTTCCTATTTCCAGGACTTTCAATTCTTTGTCCAGTTCAAGTCTCATAGTCATACCGTAAACAAGGGAAGGCTGGGAAATGGTCTGTCCATGCCCGATAGGAAGAGCATTATCAATGTGCGCATATGCTTTGTATTCATTATCAATAAAGAATGAACGGTCCAAATTTTTAAAAAACTCATACAGTTTTTTCTTTTTCTCCGTGTCCTTTGTCATCAAAGCCCTCCTTTTCTTTTAATCTACTCCCTTAATCTTGCGTCAAAAGTATCCTTAAGGCTGCTTATAATCTTATCCATTACTTTATTTACCTCTTCGTCTGTAAGGGTTCTGTCTTCCGCCCTGAAAGTTAATGAATAGGCCATGCTCTTCATTCCTTCGGGTACCTGCTTGCCTTTATATACATCAAAAAGGCTTATATCTTCCAATACCTTTCCACCATTCTCTCTTATAAGTTTCTCTATAGTACCTGCCATTATTCTTTCATCTAAAAGTATTGCAATATCTCTTGTAACTGAAGGGAATTTGGGTAGAGGTTTATACTCCGCCATCATTTTTGCATTTTCAACAAGTGGCATAACATCAACTACTCCTACATAAGTCCTTTCCGGAGCTTCAAATTCTTCTGCTACATCCGGATGTATTTCCCCAATTATTCCGGCTTCATTACCGCAAATAATTATTCTTGCAGTCCTCCCGGGGTGGAATGCAGGATTATCTTTCTCAGGAATAAATTCATAATCCTCTATACGGAGCTTATCAAGCAACTCTTCAACAACTCCCTTTAAATCATAAAAATCAACATTCCCATACATACCCAGTGTCAATACAGGCTTTTCTGTAGGTAAATCTTTAAGCGGCAATTCCTTGGGCAGATAGACAAAAGACAATTCAAAGAGCCTTGCTTCTTCTACACTCCTGCTGTAATTCCTGCTTATTACTCCCAGCATATCAGGTATGGTTGTAGTCCTCATAACGCTGTAATCTTCTCCCAAGGGATTGGATATAGTAACAACCCTCCTTAAGTTGCTTTCAGCCGGAAGCCTAATCCTGTCAAATACCCTGGGGCTTGTAAATGAATAGGTGTATATTTCGGATAGGCCACAGGATATCATAGTATATTTAATTAAGTCTTCAATCTTTTGTTTATGGGTCTTTCTCCCAATAGATAGTGCTTTCCCCTGTAAAAGGGTAGGCTCAATGTTATTATAGTCATAAAGTCTTGCAATTTCTTCAGCAATATCAGCCTCTCTTTCAATATCCTGTCTAAATGCAGGGACCTTTATTGTCATAGTATCCTTATCCACCTTTAGTTCTAATGATTCTAACATCTCTATCATGGTATCGGAGCTTAAACGCGTGCCCAGGAATGAATTGATTTTTTCAGGTCTTAACTTTATGACCCTTTCTTCTTTCTTTCCGGGGAAACAGTCAATTATTCCTTTACAAACCTTGCCTGCACCTAATTCTTCAATTAGCTGTGCAGCTCTATTGATAGCTGTAATTACATTCTCCACATCCAGGCCTTTTTCAAAGCGGCTCGATGCTTCTGTCCTCATTCCGAGTTTTTTAGCTGTCAATCTTACAGAAATGCCGTTAAAGTTGGCAGACTCCAGGAGTATGGTCTTTGTATCCTCATGGATTTCAGAGTTTTCCCCTCCCATTACCCCTGCTACAGCAACAGGACTTTCATCATCTGCAATAACAAGCATTGATGAGTCGAGTTTTCTTTCCTGCCCGTCAAGAGTTTTAATAACTTCATTATCTTCAGCTCTGCGCACAACAATCTTGCTGCCCTTTATATATTCAAGGTCAAATGCATGCATAGGTTGGCCAAGCTCAAGCATCACATAATTAGTTATATCTACTATGTTGTTTATTGGTCTTACGCCTGCTGCCCTCAACCTCCTTTTCATCCACTCAGGGGAAGACGCTACTTTTACATTCTTAATTATCCTGGCAGCATACCTGGGACAAAGGTCAGGTGCTTTTATTTCAACTTGGGCAAATCTTGAAGCTTCCTCTCCTTCTTCCTTTAATTCAATTACAGGTTTTTTTAATTTGTTTTTCAAAGTAGCAGCAGCTTCCCTAGCAATACCCAAGATATTTAGACAATCGGGCCTGTTGGAAGTTATTTCAAACTCGATGACTGTGTCATCTAATCCCAAAACCTCTTTTATGTCCTGCCCGGGCTTAAGCTTACCCTGTGTTTCATCAGCATTAGACCGTTCATGCTGTAGTATAAAAATTCCGTTCTCATCCGCGTCGGGATAATCATTTTTTGTAAGTTCCAGTTCGTGAATAGAGCATAACATTCCGTTTGACTCTACTCCCCTTAGTTTGCTTTTTTTAATTCTAACTCCTCCCGGAAGGGTAGATCCATGTAGGGCAACAGGTACATAGTCACCTGTGGATATGTTCCGTGCGCCGGTAACCACCTGTATTATCTCATCTCCTACATCCACCTTTGTTACCAATAATTTGTCAGCATCAGGATGTTTTTCTATAGAAATAATTTTTCCTACAACTACTTTTGATATTTCTTCTCCTAGCCTTTCTATGCCTTCCACTTTTGAGCCGGATAGTGTCAAGGCATTTGCAAATTCTTCAATTCCTACATTTATTTCAACAAAGTCTTTAAGCCAGCTTACCGGTACTTTCATAACTCACAACTCCTATCTTACGATTTTATCTTATGATTTTTATCATATCTTAATGCTTTTTAATGCTTCTTAATGATCCTTAATAATCCTTAGCAAGCTTTCAGCAAATTAAAACTGTTTCAAAAACCTTACATCGTTTTCATACAGCAATCTCATATCATCTATATTAAACCTACCCATGGCTGTCCTTTCAACACCTATACCAAAAGCAAAACCGCTATAAATCTCCGGATCTATGTTACACATCTCAAGCACCCTCGGGTGCACCATACCTGCCCCGAGGATTTCAATCCAACCGCTGTTTTTACATACCCTGCAGCCTGCTCCATTACAGGTCCAGCAAGATACATCAACCTCGGCGCTGGGCTCGGTAAATGGGAAATGATGTGGCCTTAACCGTATTTTTGTGTTCTCACCAAAAAGGTTTCTGGCAAATACCTGCAGCGTACCTATTAAATCCCCCATCGTTACTCCCCTGTCCACCACAAGACCTTCCACCTGGTGGAATATAGGGGAGTGGGTTGCATCCACCGCATCCGAACGGTAAACCCTTCCGGGGCAAATTATTTTAATGGGAGGTTTTTGCTTTTCCATAACCCTTACCTGTACGGGAGAAGTTTGCGTCCTCAATAGTATATTCTCATTAATATAAAAGGTATCCTGTACATCTCTGGCCGGATGTCCTGGTGGAGTATTTAAAGCCTCAAAATTATAATAGTCAAACTCTACCTCCGGCCCTTCGGCAATTTCATACCCCATGCCTATGAAAACATCCTTTATTTCATCCATTACAATACTCAAGGGATGCTTGCTGCCCAGTTTTCTTCTTTTTCCGGGTATTGTTACATCAATTACCTCCTGCTCAAGCTTTAGAGCCCTTTCTTTTTGCTTGAGATCATTTTTGGTCTGCTCTATTAGCCCTTCAATAAAAGCTCTGACTTCATTAACAATCTGACCTATAACAGGTCGTTCTTCAGGGGGAAGTTGTCCCATTCCTCTTAATATCGGAGTAAGTTCTCCTTTTTTCCCCAGGAATCTTACTCTTATATTATCCAGCTCCTGCATAGAGCGGACAGAAGGAACAACCTCTTTTGCTTTTTCTTTAATATTATTTAACTGATCCCTCATTTCGTTCATTTTTGCCAACTCCCTTATCTGTTATTACTAATAATATTCACTTTTTTCAATTAATAATTGCTTTTTTAACTAAAAAACCCTCACCCCCTAAGGGACGAAGGTTTTACTCCGCGGTACCACCCGTTTTCCTGCCCAGTATATTAGCTTTTTAATATAACTCTTATATAACTATATATATAATAATTAAATAATACTTATATAATACTTATATAACTGAGAGGCTCTCATTCCAGGGACATACATCCCCTTACAGTGCTAACGGTCTGCCCCGGCATCGCCTACTATGCACATGTCCCCAACAGAGCTCTGCTGTCTCTGCTATACAAAAAGTGCAGTTCAGGATGCTGCTTCGGAGGGAACTTCAGCAATTCTCTTTATAAAGGTACTTTCAGCCACGATACCTTCTCTCTGGATAAAGCCTTCATATTGCCTACTTTTCTCCATCATTGCCTTTAGCAATATTTAATTATAATAATTTAATTATAATAATTATCTTGTAAAGTATTATAGCAGTTTTATTTATACTGTGCAATGAAAATCTTTTAACAAAACTCTATACATACATTTGCTATGCTATAAGCATCAACATCAAATGTAAGTGTATCCCCTTCTATCTCTATACAGCTGCAATTATCAGCATTATATGCTCCATATTCCGTAGACATATTTTTATCCTCTAACGGCTTCTCATTAATATCTACAAACCAGGCCTTTGATATCTTTTCAGCAAACTTTATAACTGCCCGGGTTTTTGCGCCTTCTGTTTCATAGACCCTTATAACAATCTTTTTATCTGGGGCTGTGCATCCAGGAACCGAACAGCATCCACACATAGACTTGTTGTCATATCTTTCTTCCGGCTTTAACAGATCAGCTTCAGGCACTTTCACTGCAGATATGGCTACACTGCCGGATTCCAGAGATATAAAGCTTTTTTCAAGGGGCAGAGTTCCCCCATGTACTGTTCCTGAAATAAAACGTACGGGATGATTGTAGTCGTAGGCCCGCTTTATCAACTCGCCATTAATCCCACTTCCGGAATACCCCTCAGCAGAATTATGCTCAGGATTGCACCCGGCAACATTATCCACTATATCCACGGCAAAATTGAATTTGTGGATACCCAGCTCCGGGTATGGATCAGGCTCATAAGAACTCCTTATTAGGGTTACTGCCAGAGAATTATCATAGCCCCTAAAACCGTATTTTGTATCTGTAACCAGCATCACTATTTTATCCCCTTCTTCAGGTATCCCGGCCATCCAACTGTTGGCAGGCACATCCATATTTATTGCAGCCCTTTCTATAGTCCCAAAAGGTATATCATATTTATATGCCCTGCATTTATAATTCAAAGGCATATAGAAATTGAGCTGAGGCACATACTTGCCCTTTCTAGGTTTCTCCTGCCAATCACACTCTACTGCGTAGTTCAGCCGCGCGCTGTTGTAATCAAGGTATACGGTTACATTAAGCTTTGATTCCCCAAACTCAATGCTATAGCTTATCCATTGTCTGAGTGCCGAGCTATCAATGCATGAGCCGGTTATTTTTACATTATATGACTTATTCAAATTAAATACCTGCATGTGTCTTCCCACTATCCAGGATGTCATCCCCCTGCTGTCGTCTTCTTCAATTAATCTGAAAATCCCTGCAGGCTTATCACAGGGTACCATTTCGTCTCCGCTTTTCTTATCTACCATAGATACAATGGATGCTCCATTAACATCAAAACAAACTTTAACATAATCATTTTCAAGGATAAATATATCTTCTCTTTCAACTCTCGGGTCTCTTGAAAGCAATACAGGCAGCTCGTCCATTTCCTTCTCAGAAAGGGTATAGGTTGTATAGCCATATGCCGGTACTTTTACATCAACCAAAATACGCATATATGTATGTCCCCAGTATGATTCACCAAAGTACTGGTGTTTTTCATTTCTTAACAGCTGGTGTCTCACAGGATTACCTGCTGCATCTTTAATAACCATCCTGTTTTTATCCCCAGGCCAGTCCCATACAACAATCTCTACAGGTCCTCTTCTCTCGCTGCTTGAAGTATTGAAGAAGTGAAATATCCTTCCTTTTCCCTTACCCCTTTCAGTTTGCGGCACTCCAAAATCCTTTATGCCAAATCCTACGCCTGCCCCTTCCGATACAGTTTCCCGAACATTTTCTTCAATAGCAAAAAGTCCCGATGTATCAGTTTTTGTTGCAATATTCCTAAAAGCAATGGAAGTTTCGGTATTGGCAATGGCTAATACCTGCTGAAACTGTCCCATTGCATACTCCCTGGTGTCAATCACACCTGAACCGGGCAATATATCATGGAAATGATTGAAAAGCACCTTTTCCCAGGCTTTTTCAAAAGTTTCTCCACGGTATTTTCCATCTGCAAATACTGCCGACATTGTACTGAAGGTTTCAGCCTCATTTAATTTTGCTTCACTGATCCTGTTTGACATTTTTATCCTGGATTGGGATGTATAGCACCCGGTAAATATAAAGTTTAGTTCATTGGTTTCTATAGGAAGCTTATCTGATATTTTTTCGAGTATACCAAAATATTGGGCAAAGGTGCCAAACTTTATATCCGGGAAAACAGGCCAGGATGCCATATCTATTATTCTTTCAACATCCCTCCTGGTTGGACCTCCTCCATGGTCACCTACTCCATACACTTTCAGCATGGTATCAAGGCCATTTTTTGTGCAGAATTCAGGTACATGCAATGCCATCGAAGGGTTAATTTCAGCATTATACCAGAAAGGTTCCCTATAAACGAGAATACTCTTTCCCGATGGAGATTGCCATTTATAGATGTTATATTTGTCATACCCTCTACAATGGTAATAATACTTTACTCCTCCATTTACCAGGATTTCCGGTACATTACGGTTATGTCCAAAGGTATCGGGCTCAAAGTCAATTTTTAGGGAATCAGGACATATATCTAAAAGCTTGGAAAGATATTTTTTTGTATAAAGTATATGTCTTGCCAGGCTCTCTCCATTGGGCATGTTTTTGTCGGTCTCAACCCAGGTAGATGCAGTTACCTCCCAACGTCCTTCCTTTACCCTTGCCTTTATTTCCTCAAGCATACATGAGTCATGTTCTTCCACTATTTTATAAACAGAGGCTTGAGATTGGGAAAATGTAAAATCCGGGTATTCTTTCATCAAATTAAGCATGGTCCTGAAGGTGTCCAAAGTAACGGCAACCGTTTCTGCATAACTCCACATCCAGTTCATATCAATGTGGGCATGAGCAGCACAAATCACTTTAAAACCCTTCGCAGTTTCTGACAAACTGCTTATCATTTTTTCGGCTTGCAAAGCAGAAAGTTTTGTAATTGTTCCATCTTCCTTAAGCCTTTCATCCAGGAATTCTACGGCATCTTTAATTACTTCATGGAATCTGTTGTTGTTTACTTGGGAAAGCTTAAATCCATACTCCAACTGAGATATAATTCTTTGACTCCAGTAGCCTGAAGTTTTACTTTTCATTGAAGAAAGCTTTGTAATAGCTGTATCCATGTCATATGTTCACTCCCTCTTTTTATATTTTTTTATTTAATATCATTAGTACCTAAGTACCTATAAAACTAACATTTAACTTAAATTCATCATACCCCCCTTTCACCACACGAATTTCTTACAATAAGTTGCGTAGGCACAATGGATTTATATACCTGGATGGCCTTGCCTTCAATTTTGTCAATTGCAATGTCGGCTGCATTTTTGCCTATTAAATACCCATTTTGGGCAACTGTTGTCAAAGGTACATTCATGTATTGGGTTTCAGGATTATTGTCAAAACCTACAATACCCACATCCTTTCCAACAACCAATCCCTCATTTTCAAGTATATTTATACATTGTATGGCAATTCCATCATTTACTGCGAATATCCCCAAAGGAAGATAATTCTTTAAATCCATAAGTTCTTCTTTCAATTGTTCAATAAAAAACCTGTGCATGTAATACGGATACTTGCTCAGGTCTTCGTTTATATTAATACGGGTAACGGCATTCATACCAAAATCCTCTACAGCTTTGAGATATCCTTCAAGACGTTCATTTATGGAAGAAACATTGGACATGTCGGAAACAAAAGCTATGTTTCTAAACCCCTGCATAGCTATATGTCTAACTGCCGAGTATGCACCACCCTGGTTATCAGACCCGGTATAGTCTATATCATTAAGCCCGGGATTCCTATCAATCAAGCCCAAATATACACCTTTTGCTTTAAGTTTATCAAGCTTTGAACTAATAAGACTGTTATTACATGGGAAAATAATAATCCCTTCTACATGATTCTCTACAAGCCTGTCAATACATAATATTTCTTCGTCAGGCAAACCTTCTGAACAACAGGCAACAGTAAAATACCCTCTTTTCCAGGCCTGTTTTTGAAAACCGGAAAAAATCATGCCATTAAACCCGGCAATTAGATTGCCCAGCACCAGACCCAACACGGGATTCTTATACTTCGGTTTAATATATGGAAGCTCCTTTGAAACAAAGGTTCCTTTTCCCCTCGTCCTTTCCACATAACCTTCATCTACCAGTTCTGTCATTGCCTGTCTCACAGGGAACCTGCTTATACCATACATTTTGCATAATTCAAGTTCTGCAGGTATTATATCACCCGCTTTCAAGTCCCCCGTTCTTATTTGGTTAATAATCAGATTTTTTACTTGCATGTATAATGGTATACTGGACCCTTTTTCTATTCCCATTGAGTTTGACCTTTCTACTGTTCTTCACTTTTTTGCTTATCTCTTTATAGTGCACAAATTATGTTATGTATTTGTCATGTTTTTTGTCCAATTTATAATTTTTGTTATTAATTTGTTATTTAAGTTTATTATATTGTATGTAACAAGTTTTGTCAATTAATATAAATTACTTTTGCAATTCTGCAACAAAAATAAATTTTGTCTTTTTTTATTTATTATTACATTTCACCAAATACTCATTGCCCCCTTTAAAGGGGTGGTTTTAGCCATCTAAAATGACGGATATTATAAGGCGTCGGTAAGTATAGTTTTCCATTTGTTTAATTTGTCCTTACAGGAGGATACTCATTACAAATTATCATTAGGGTTCCCATTCCTTAAGGTAAAACTGACCTGGCATAATTTGAAGATTATCTCTAAATTTAATATGAAAATCTACAACACATGAATAAAGGGCCTCTTCAGCCCTTTTGGTGGGTGCAGAACGGACAACTCCGCCTGATCTAACCCTGTATGTTCACTGTCGGTAATAACAATATATTAACTTGTTCAATTATATTTTTCCATAAAATCAAAAATTTAATCACTATTTTGCAAAAATTCTACAATATTTTTAACAAATTAGCCATTTCAATTGCGGTTACTGCCGCGTCATAGCCTTTGTTGCCAGATTTTGTACCGGCGCGTTCTATTGCCTGTTCAATGGTGTCGGTTGTAAGCACACCAAATATTATAGGCACTCCTGAATCCAGTGATACTTTTGCAATCCCCTTCGCCATTTCACCTGCCACATAATCAAAGTGGGGTGTAGAGCCTCTAATAACAGCTCCTATGCATATTATGGCATCATACTTTTTGGATTGTGCCATTTTCTGAGCGACAAGCGGAATCTCAAAGGCACCCGGAACCCAGGTGACTGCAATATCGCTCTCATTGGCACCGTGTCTTACAAGCCCGTCTATTGCCCCTCCCAAAAGCCTGCTGCTGATAAATTCATTGAAACGTCCGACTACTATGCCGAACTTTAACTCTTTTGCTATTAAATTCCCTTCGTGCGTTTTAACTGACATTGCCATAACCTCCTCATTTATTTTACATATAGTACCCTTATACACGCAGGTCGAGATCAATTGTTTGCAACCTATAAAATATGCCCCATTTTTTCCTTTTTGGTTTTCAAGTAGAACTCGTTTACCCTGTTAGATTCAATTTTTATGGGAACCCTTTCAACAATTTCGAGACCGTATCCGCTCAAACCCGTCATTTTCTTCGGATTATTGGTCAATAGCCTCATCTTTCGCACTCCGATGTCGTACAAAATCTGCGCACCTATACCGTATTCCCTCTGATCGGGTGCAAAACCTAGCAAGACATTGGCTTCAACAGTATCCTTGCCCTTATCCTGGAGTTCATATGCACGTATTTTATTTACAAGGCCTATCCCGCGCCCCTCCTGACGCATGTAAAGCAAAACCCCCCTGCCTTCCTCACTTATCAGCTTCATGGCTGCGTTCAATTGTTCCCCGCAGTCACACCTCAAGGAATGAAAGGCATCACCTGTAATACATTCCGAATGCACCCTCACAAGCACGGGTTCATCCGTACTTCTCATGTCACCCTTTACCAGGGCTACATGGTGCTCTCCGTTTATAACATTCTCATATGCTTTTATTTTGAAGTCTCCAAAAGCTGTAGGAAGCATAGCTTCGGCTACTTTTCTCACCAGCTTCTCATTTTTTCTTCTATATTTTATAAGATCAGCTACGGTAATTATTTTTAATCCGTGTTTTTCTGCAAACTGTATTAAATCCGGCACTCTTGCCATGGTCCCGTCTTCCTTCATAACTTCACAGATAACTCCCGCAGGATACAGACCGGCAATTCGAGCCAGGTCCACCGCTGCCTCGGTGTGACCAGCACGCTCCAACACACCGCCTTTTCTTGCCACCAGGGGGAACACGTGACCCGGTCTGACAAAATCATCACAGGTTGCAGATGGGTTTGCCAGTTCCTTTATAGTCCTGGCCCTCTCAAATGTCGATATTCCGGTGGTAGTGTCCTTATAATCAACTGTGACGGTAAAGGCTGTCCTCATACTCTCACTGTTGTGCTCCACCATGAGAGGGAGATTCAACTGCCTTACACGCTCTTCCGTCAGCGGGGCGCACACCATGCCCCTGCCAAAGGAAGCCATAAAATTCACTGATTCAGGAGTCACCTTTTCAGCCGCCATCAGCAAATCCCCTTCATTCTCCCTGTCCTCATCATCCACTACTATCACCATTTTTCCTTCCTTTATGTCTATCAATGCCTCTTCTATTGAATTAAACAATGCAGAATCCCTCCCTTATTTCATCCAAGTTTTCGTATTAATCTCTTGCACCCGAACCAGCCTCCTTAACTCTCTACTCCCTGTAATCCTGTTTTGTCCTACTTTACTTTAACTGGGAACTGGCAACTTTACACTCTTTACTCCCTACTTCCTTGTACTCTTTACTCTTTACTCCTTACTCCCCACCTTTGCCTTTCAGGCAAATCCGTTCTCTCTTAAAAAATTGAGTGTCATCCCGTTTTCAGCCTTCTTCCCGGAAAATCTGCGGTTGATGAATTTTTCAACATATTTACCTATAATATCGCATTCTATATTGAGCACATCCCCGATGCGTCTTCTTGCCAGTGTGGTAACCCCTGCCGTATGGGGTATCAATGAAACCTTGAAGCTTCCTTCATCTACATGAGCAACAGTAAGGCTTACTCCGTCAACAGCAACCGAACCCTTTTCCACGATATATTTCAGAATATTATTGGACACTCCGACTGTGATCCACAGTGCATTGTCCTCCTCCCTTCTGTCTGCTACCACACCGGTTCCGTCAATATGCCCGGTCACAATATGGCCGCCCATCTTTCCTCCAAAACGCATTGCGCTCTCCAGGTTTACACTATCCCCCACTTTCAATGTACCAAGGTTGGTCTTCCTCATTGTTTCGGGCATAACATCAGCGGAAAACCACCCTGTACCCAGTCTTGAAGCAGTAAGACATATACCGTTCACCGCAATGCTGTCTCCTGTTTCAATGTCGTCCAGAATATCTCTGCAATTGATTGAAAGTCTTATCGAACTGTTTCCCTGGGCAATACCGCTTACTCTGCCCAATTCCTGAATAATTCCGGTAAACATGTTCCTCCTTTCCCAGCCGGTTCACACTGTCTCAGACGGCATAATTCTCCTGAGCGCCTGAATACCCGTGACCCCGAATATCCATATTTTTTGTATGTTCAGTTCTCAATATAACCTTCCACAACGATGTCTCCATCCAGTGTTGTCACGCTTACATCCTTGAGCCTTATTGCATCAGCTATCCGGTTTATACCTTCTCCCTCCACAGGTGTGACTGCATTGCTCCCACCAATAATCCTGGGAGCAATGAACATGATTACCTTGTCTACAATGCCAGAACTTAAGGCAGCCCAGTTTATTGTCCCTCCACCTTCCAAAAGCACACTGTCTATTTCAAGCCTGTAGAGTTCGTCCATCAGCTTGCAGAGGTCAACTCGTCCCCGGCCATCGTCAGCTTTGACTACTTTAACACCCATTTCGGTAAAGAGTTTCTCCCTGCTTTCTTCAATGCGTGATGAGGCGGCAAGGATAACTCCTGCATTGGAATTCGCATTAATAATATTGCTGTTCACAGGCATCCTGCCTTCACTGTCTACAACAATCCTGGCTGCATCCCTACCGCTTCCGGTTTTCAAACGTGTGGTCAGCATGGGATTATCGGCAATTACAGTATTTACACCCACCATTACTGCAGAAACACGGTTGCGTAAAGTGTGAACATACTGTCTCGAAGCGTCGCTGGAAATCCATCTGGAATCCCCTTTGGCAGTAGCTATTTTGCCATCGAGGGTCATGGCTGTCTTCATAATTACGAAAGGTCTCTTCTTAGTAATATATTTAATAAATATTTCATTGAGCTTTTCAGCCTTATCTTTACAGACTCCTGTGACAACCCTTATTCCCGCATTCTTAAGCATTTGTATTCCCTGTTCGGAAACCTTGGGGTTTGGGTCGGTCATTGCTATGACAACTTCACTAATCCCGGCTTCAATGATCGCCTTGGCACAGGGCGGCGTTCTTCCATAGTGAGAGCAGGGTTCAAGATTGACATACAGGGTGCTCCCCCTTACATCCTGCTTTGAACCGGTGATCGCATTTATTTCAGCATGAGCGTCTCCCAATTTTTTATGAAAACCTTCGGATATTATCTCTCCATTTTTTACAATAACAGCCCCTACAAGCGGATTGGGATTCGTCCGCCCCCAGCCGCACTTTGCAAGTTCCAGGGCACGGTCCATATATTTTTCATGTTCGTATATAATAATCACCACCTCTCTCAGGCACAACCGGATGTAAATGCGCACGTCTCTTTGTATCAGTATTGCCCATAATTAGATAAATAAAAAACCCTGAAGCCTATTCTTCAGGGTGCAAAAACACAAATAAAAAAATCCTTCTTCCATCCAGACTATACTGTCGGCCCCGGAATTCAACCGGATCTGCCTTTTTAAGGCTCGCGGGCTATACCGCCGGTAAGGAATTTCACCTGTCCCTGAAGAATCAAACCAAACTATTAAGTTGTCAATAATAAAATAGCATATATGAATACTTGTGTCAACCTGCAATTATTTTCAGATTCTGGGCGCATTTTATTTTTATGAAGAAAATGCTTCTTCAAAATTTGAAAATGCGCCCTCTTTTGGTTATTGATAAATATATAAAACTGTGATATAGTAATAAAAGATAGTTGGTCAGCTGAAGCTGGCATATTGTGATAAACAAAAAATAGAAATAATAAAAGATATTTTACTGCGAAATTGGAAATTTGCAGTGAAATCATAAGAAAATTAATTTGTAAATAAAAATTAGAATTACAATATTGAATTTTAAATTAATACCACGAAGGTATTTTTTCTCAGAAGAGAAAAATATGAGCGTGGTTTTTTTATTGCATTGAATTATTAAGATTTTATCGAAATGGGGGATTATTATGAGAAAATTATCAACAAAAAACACAGTATTATCAGGTTTATTTATTGCGTTAGGTCTTGTACTGCCTTTTCTTACCGGACAAGTTCCAAGTATTGGAAGCAAATTGTTGCCAATGCATATTCCCGTATTATTATGTGGTTTCATATGTGGTTGGCCCTACGGCATAATTGTGGGATTTATAACTCCTTTATTCAGGAGCGTGGTATTTGGCATGCCTCCCATGTATCCTACAGCTGTTGCAATGGCTTTTGAGCTGGCTGCATATGGTTTTGCTTCAGGATTTATATATAAACTGTTGCCTAAAAAACGCATTTCAAAAAATCTTTCGGTGTATGTTTCCTTAATAATTTCCATGATATGCGGGAGAATTATCTGGGGTGTAGTAAGTTACTTCTTATATGGTCTTAGGGGAACTGCTTTTACATGGCAGATGTTTACTGCAGGAGCGTTTATAAATGCTATACCCGGGATTATTATACAAATTGTATTAATTCCGGCAATTATTATCGCGATTCGGAAAGCAAAGCTTCTTGATACACACAATAGTGCGATGTATAATAATGATGTATAATATCGAGGAACATATAAATAAAGACAGTAAGGGAAAAGGTGTGACTTGATGACTTTGGAGGAAGTGCTTTTAAAACACTACAATTGTTATCCGAAGATGCAAATCCAGGATATGGTCAAGTTAATTTATCAGAATGAATTTGGGGGAGGACATTTAATTAAGAACAAGGATGATAGCCTTTTGAAGTTGGAAGAAGAATTCTGTTTGTTAAGAAGGTACTCTTCGAATATTAATATTCACGTTAGTGAATTGTTTGAAGATATAGGCAATAATCTATTGAGGCTAAATCTTTTTTCAATATTGAAGAAAAAAAACAATAAAGAAAACAATACATGCATTGAATTATCGACAATCAATAATTTTTTTGTAAATACTGCAAACAGCATTTCCGGGAAAAAAGAAAGATTTGAAGAAAAACTTGAGATTTTAAAAAAATGCTGCAGAGATAGATTATTGTCTTTTTCAATCATTGATGTTGAGGATTACCTTAAGGAATATAAAGCCAAGGGATATCCAATAGTAAGTCACAGTGAGATTTATCGCTCGACTTATCTACCTTCGTATAGAATAGTTGAATGCAAGTACCGTGATTTTTTTGAGATTTTTTGCAGGGTTGATTCTTTGCTAAAAACAAAGGACAGGGTAAATGTTGCTATAGATGGAAATTGCAGTGCCGGTAAAAGCACATTGGCTGATTTCATTGGTAACATATATGATTGTAATATATTTCACATGGATGACTTTTTTTTACCGCCTGAGATAAGAACACAAGAAAGGCTGAACGAAGTTGGAGGAAACGTAGATTATGTTCGCTTTAAAAACGAAGTTATAGAAGGAATAAACAGCGGTATGGAATTTCAATACAGAAAGTATAATTGCAAGCTTGGAAAATTTCAAGAAATTAAAAATGTAAAACCTAAAAAACTTAATATAATTGAAGGAAGTTACAGCATGCATCCTACCTTAATAGAAAATTATGATTTAAAAATATTCCTGCAGATAGATGAAGAAGAACAAAGGCGAAGGATTTTAAAAAGAAATGGCCTCAATATGTACAAAATGTTTGTAGAATTATGGATACCATTAGAAAACAGATATTTTTCCGAAATGAGAATCAAAGAGCAAAGTGATTTGGTGTTTACTTTAAAATACGTGTAGAAGACCTGCACCAGGCATTGGATATTTTTGCATCAAGGTACTGTCCTGTTATTAATAAGTACAATATAAAATATGCATGGACGGTTATGCAAGTGGAATTTTGACCTTAAGGGACTAAATTACATACATATCTATTCTTTCTCTTCTTTTAAGGCCACAAGTACTTTTATCCCGTTTCCCAAATTTATAAATTTTGCTTTTTTTTCGTTTATTATTACATTTCCCTCCTGATCCCTGGATATTTTTATACGTTCTTTTAATCCGTCAAGAATAATCTTGTTAAATGCGTACGGTTCAATTCCGATAAGAATAATGTTGGATGTTACAACTGTCGATTCAGCCGAATCTATTACATCGGCAATATTTACAAGGTTAACAAGAATATCTATTTCCCTTATTTTATCATATTCATTTTTTCTTAGATTTTCTTCCTTCGTACAATTTTCCCGCTTATCATTTTCATTAAACACTTATTGCCCACCCCCTTTTTAACCCATATAACCTATATAACCTATAACCTTATATAATATAAATATGAAATCAAAACCAGATTGCTACTTTTTATAATCTTCACTTCTGGCATTTTTATTATCAACAAATATTTTCATCCCATAGGGGGGATTCTGGGGGTCATAAGGCTCATCATTTATAAAGCAGCCCTCAGGAGTAATCCTTATTCTAGTCTGTTCATTTTTTTTCTGATTTACAAAGTTTTGTGTATTAAAATATTCCTCATTTTCTATAGGCCTTATATATTTAAATTCACTCATTCTAGGCCTTAGTCCTTTTCTTTTTGGAGGTACACTTTCTCTTAGTACCGGCTGTTTCCCTCTTTGTATATTATCATCTACTTGTTCATCAGCATTTTTAGCAACTATATTCTTATTTTCTTTTTCTTTATCTTTTTCATCAGCTGTATCATCAGTATTGGTAACTACTTTATTACCGTCATCAATTGTACACTCATTAGCAGCGGATACTATTTCACCAGCTGCACTGCCATCAATATCTGTACTTTCTGTAGTTCCCGTATCTGCCATTTCCCGGCAAATAGTATCCTCAATATTTACAGGTGTTTCCTCACATGTTTTATCATCTAACTTATCCTCAATTCTATTTTCATCTTTCTTAGTAATTAAAGGTATATAGGGAAGATAATTTCTTTTACTATAATCATGTCTTGTTGCCTTCATTTTTAAAACTCCTTTCTAACAAAAATAAATTTACATACATCTAATATAAAACCGTTTATTTACCCGATGATTCCTTTCTGTCAATAAATACTTTATAACCGGAAGGGGGATTTTTAGGATCCAGAAGCTTTCCATTAATGTAAATTTCCCCGTTAATTCCAATTTTTATTTCGGTTTCCTTTTTACAGTCTCTCTCATTATTTAATAAGTCGTTATAATACCCATCGAATGACATATGCTGTGCACGTTTTAATACCAGCAGAATATTTACCTGTCTGACATTCGATTTGCATGAGTTTATTATATTAGCGAAATTAGCTGCACTTACAGTAGCATTTAGTCTTGATTTAACACCATCCATCCCATAAACTCCTTTCTATGTATAAGTTACCCCTTTAAAGGGGTAACTCTATTGTTTTACCACTTCTTCTTCTTTTCATCTTTTTCCAGATCAAGCTCATTCTCAACACATGACTTGATATCATCACCGGCAATAAGTGTTGCTGCATTAGATTGAGCGTTTGATTTATCTGAGTAAATCACATATGCCAAAGCAATATTGTTTACTGTTAAAATTGAATCTTTAATACCATGACCATAGCTACTACTTCCGTCATAATCATGATCACACTTTTTTTCATCGGATAAAGGCTTTTCCTGTAACATAATTAATCCCTCCATTTTTATTGGTTTTAGTCATCTTTTTCAAGTTCCAGATCGTTTTCAACTTCAGAGCAAATATCATCTCCGGCTATCAAAGTAGCAGCATTTGCCTGAGCATTCGATTTGTCTGAATAAATTACATAAGCGAAAGCAAAGTTGTTGACCGTGATTATTGAATCATCAATGCCATAACCATACCCGGAACTATAACCATCCTTTCTTTTTTCATCGATGTTTTCCATAATGTCACCCCCGTAATTACTATGATCAATTTCTATTACAATATATTCTTTTGATATTAGAATTGTTAACATAAATTAAAAAAGAGATATGTAAAAAATAAATTTTACATATCTCTTTACAGTTGTTCAGCCCTGATTTGCGTTTATTATTTAACCTGTTTGCTTAATTTGTCCTTACAGGAGGATATTCATTACAAAGCAGGTAAATTGGAGGCTCATCTTCCTCTATGGCAGGAAACCTTCCTACTTCATCATAGAAGCGGTTATCCGTATTATCGTCATTCACTTTGGATACCTCTCCCACTAAAACTTTTCCGTAGCCTTTCTCTCCCCAAAACTTATGGTACTGGTAAGGTGGAAGAGTAATACTTTCTCCCGGGGTCAACCTAATAACTTCGCCTGGCCCAACAGTAAAGTTCCTTCCATCTATTGAAACTCTTACAGGGTTTTTCCCAAACTCACCATTTTCTGTTGAATTATATAGCTGAATCAGCAGATTTCCCCCACCCCTGTTTATAATATCCTCCATTTTGTTCCAGTGAAAATGAAAAGGAGTTACTTGTTCTTCTTCGACAATCATGATTTTTTCTGCATATGGTTTTAAATACCTTTTATCATTAGGGTTCCCATTCCTTAAGGTAAATAGTAATAAACCTACCCTTTCAAAATTGCCGCTCCCAAAGTCTGTTATGTCCCACCCTAGCATATTGTCACGTATTTCATCATATTCACTGCCTTTATTTTTCCAATCATCAGGGCTCCAATATGCAAAAGGAGGTAACTTAAAATTCATTTTTTCCATAAATTCTACTGCATTACGAAGGATTTTGTTTACCTTTGATCTTTTCATAACATTCACACCTCTTTCTACATTTGCTATTATCTCATTTCACGTCAGTTTTTCATTACTTATTTGACACTACCTTATGTACATTATTTATATTTTTTCTTGATAGTTCTTAATAGTTTAGCAACCATTTTACATGTGCTGTTCTTACTATTTTACCGATTGCTTCTCTTTCTAATTAGATTATATCATTAGCATCAACTTAAGCCAATGTTTAACCCAAATTATCAAATTAAATTTTTACTTAAATCAAATTTGACCACAGAAAATTATTGACTTATAATAAGGAGGGTATTTATACTATATACTAATATCATTTATTGCGGAGGGTTAATAATGCAAAATAAAGCTTGGAAAAATATAATTTTCTTTCTTGCGTTTATTGTTCTTACGGTTATTTTATTTAAAATTAACGCACTTCTGGGTTTGCTGTTTTTTCTAGGTAGTATAATTCTATTCCTATTTAATAAGAGGGCTACCATATTTGCTTTACTAGGTAGAACCAGCTATTATAAAGGGAATATGGAAAAAGGGCTTGTCTGGTTTGAAAGAGCATATAAAACCGGGATAGCTAAACCTCATACAGTCACTTCATATGCTTATCTTCTTTTAAAATCAGGCAAAATTGAAGAAGCTGAAAAGATATTGGAAAATTTGTTAAGGTCTAATCTCAATGAAGATGATAAAATGCTAGTAAAGTCCAATATGGCCCTGGTTTACTGGAAAAAAGGCAACCTTGACGACGCAATAAAAACTTTGGAAGAGGTTATTAGCAGTTATGAAACCACAAATGTATATGGGAGCCTCGGTTACATGCTCATCCAAAAGGGTGACATGGACAAAGCTTTGGAATTTAACCTTAAAGCTTATGACTATAACAATTCAAATGCTATAATTCTTGATAATTTAGGTCAAACATATTATTTGAGACATGAGTATGATAAAGCTTTTGAGATTTATGAAAAATTAATGGCATTAAACCCATCTTTTCCTGAAGCTTATTATAACTATGCATTAGTACTTAAAGCAAAAGGTGAAAATGAAAAAGCTCTTGAAACCGTCAAAAAAGCTCTTGGATATAGACTTTCATTTTTAAGTACCATACAAAAAGAGGACATTGATACATTAATTAAAGAATTGGAAAAAAATACAAAGAGTTAGAGCAAGCACTGATAATTACCCTCAAAATATAGGTAGACGTCTTATACGAAACTTGGTATCTGTTACTGAGATTATAGAACCTTTTACCAATTCATTACAGCATTTATCCATCAATTCTGATAATCTCTTATTTATGTTTTCGGATCTTTCGTCAGAAAGACGAAAAATAATTACACTTGGTAATTCAGATTTACTTGCGGCAAGTATTTGGCTAAAGTCCAAGTCCATAGTAAGAATTATTCTTGATTCCTCTATTCCTTTTTTGAATATTTCTTCATCTGATATTCTTTGTAGTCCCTGTTCAGATAAATGTACAACTTCATGTCCTTCATTTCTTAACCAGATTACTGTCTTTAAAGATATTCCCATATCAGCCAAAAATCTCATAAAGTATACCCTAACTCCTATGCATATACTTGTTCCCTAGTTAGCCAAGCAGCATATTCCAGAGACTGTTTTATATCTTCCTCATCAATATCCGGATATTCTTCAATAATTTCAGCAAAAGATTTACCATGAGCTATAAGGTTTACAATCAGCGAAACTGGTATTCTCATACCTCTTATACATGCTTGACCAGCCATTATTTCTTTATTAAAAGTAATTCTATCATATATAAACATAAAATCTCCTCCTACATTTATTTCAGTATTATTTGTTAATAAAGCCATATTAGATTAAACTAAAATGATAATCCTCATATATATTTTACCACTTTTTGAATTAAAATAATAGTAAAATACTTAAATTAATCACTTGACCTTGTTGTTAAGATTTAGAATAAGTACTGATAATTACCAGCAAAATACACTTTTTAGATCTTAAGCAGAGGGGAACAAAACAACCTCGTCCCCTCCTGAGATGTTAGTAATAAACTGACGGAATGCCTTATCCAACCTTAATTTTCTTCAGACGTTTCATTACATCATTTGCTCCACGCCCGAAATAATCATGAAGTATTTTGTATTCTTCATAAAGCTTTTTATAGATTTTAACGTTCTCAGGGTTAGGTTTATAATATTCTTTTTTTACTTTCGCCATGCATTTTGCTGCCTCAAAGATAGTGTCATAGCCTCCTTTTTCCTTGCCTGCCGCCACTGCTCCAAACATTGCGGAACCTAATGCCACTGTCTGAGGAGAAGCCGATATCCTTATTTCCCTGTTTGTCACATCAGCATAAATCTGCATCATAAATTCATCTTTTTCTGCTATGCCTCCGCATGCATACAGCTCATTTATAGCTACCCCGCTTTTTTCAAAGGTTTCAATAATTATATTTGTACCATAAGCAGTAGCCTCTATAAGAGCCCGATATATCTCTTCAGGCTTTGTGGCAAGGGTACATCCAATAATTAATCCTGTAAGATCTGCATCCACTAGCACAGACCTGTTTCCATTCCACCAATCGAGAGCTACTAGTCCACTCTCGCCTGGTCTATACTTCATAGCCTTTTCTCTCAATAATCTATGTATATTTATTCCTCTTTCTCTGGCTTCTTGCATATAGGATTCAGGAACACAATTGTTTATAAACCATTCAAAATGGTCTCCTACACAAGATTGTCCTGCTTCATAACCCATAAATCCTGGAATTATACCATCTTCAACAACACCACACATACCAGGGACTATTTTCTCTTCTGTACCAAGAACCATATGGCAGGTAGATGTTCCCATAATCATCAGCATCTTCCCCGGTTCAACAATTCCTACAGCAGGCACGGCAACATGGGCATCAACATTGGATACAGCTACAGCTGTTCCAGGAAGTAATCCAGTAAACTTTGCCATTTCCGGTGTAAGCTCTCCTGCCTTTGCACCCTGAGGATAAATAGCTCTGTTCAACTTCTCATCTACCAAGTTTTCAAGCCTTGGGTCAAGAGCTTTAAAAAAATCTTTGGAAGGATAACCATCCCTTTTGCTCCACAAGGCCTTATACCCTGCAGTACAACTATTTCTTCGTTCGTTGCCGGTCAACATAAATGAAATCCAGTCTGCAGCTTCAATAAACTTATCAGTTGAATTATATACTTCAGGTGCCTCTTCTAGTATTTGCATTATTTTGGGAATTAACCATTCGGAAGATATTTTCCCACCATATCTGTTCAGAAACTTCTCTCCCCTTTGGGCTGCTATTTCATTTAGTCTATTTGCTTGAGGCTGTGCTGCATGATGTTTCCATAACTTTACATAGCTATGGGGGTTATATTTAAATTCGTCTTTAAAACAAAGAGGTGTACCTTCTTTATCAATGGACAGCATAGTACATGCTGTAAAGTCGATAGCCATACCTATTACATCTTTCGGATCAACACCCGATTGTTTCAACACAGAGGGTATTGTCTCTTCAAGCACTTCCAGATAATCTTTAGGGTGTTGTAACGCCCAGTCGTGTGGAAGCTTTGTTCTGCCGTCAGGCAAATACTCATCCATAACTCCATGGGTATAGTCTTTTACAGCCATGGCAACAATATTCCCGGTGTCAACCTCAACAAGGACAGCCCTGCCTGATTGCGTTCCAAAGTCAACTCCGAGGCTATATTTTTTTGACATACATTTCACTTCCTTTCATTTTCCTAACTTATAAAATATACTATTAAAATATACTATTTTGAACATAATATTTTGTACACACTATTCCTTCATTTATTATAACATCAGTTTCAAATTAAGCCAACTTTGTAAAACTCAATTAAAACAAAAAATTAAATACATTCCAGGGATAGGTTTCAGGAGGATTACTCTGGAAGGCCATTTTTTCTTTTTTAACCGGGTGAATTAGCCTAACCACGTAAGACCATAATGCTAACTGCTCTCCTGCCCTGCTCAACCCTGCATTGTATTTCTGGTCGCCATATAAAGGGTAACCCATAGTTGCAAACTGGACTCTTATTTGATGAGGACGTCCTGTAAGGAGATTTATTTTCACCAGACTCATATTTCCCTTGCTTTTTAATACTTCATATTCAAGTATAGCCTTTTTTCCCCCTTTTTCCGCATTGTCTACAACATATACCTTGTTCATCCTATTGTCTTTTATAAGATAATGCTCAAGCCTCCCCTTTAAACAATCGGGTGTTCCATAAATAACAGCAAGGTAGCTTTTTTCAAAACTACCTGTCCTTATTTGATCCGACAACCTTGAAGCTGCCTTTGATGTCTTTGCAAAAACCATTACCCCGCCTACAGGCCTGTCAAGCCGGTGCACAAGTCCAAGATATACGTTTCCCGGCTTATTATATCTCTTTTTAATATCTTCTTTTAGTATAGTCAGCAAGTCCTCATCGCCGGTAATATCTCCCTGGGTAAGGACATTAACCGGTTTTTCAACAACCAACAGGTGGTTGTCTTCATAAATTATTCTAATTATACGCCTGCCTCCCATCTTCCAAAAGCTCCACACGGAAGTACAAGACATGAAGATGAAATGGGCAAACCTATTTCATCTTCACTAATAATCCCTCCAAACTTATTTCTAACTGTAATAGTCAGTATATTTCTCAAAACCACCGGTGATAAGCCGGTAGTATAAGTATTAATTAGAAAAAAGAGGGGATTATCTGACAATACTCCCATGCAAAGCATTATAAGGTCATAAAGATTGTCCTCTATTTTCCACATCTCCCCTCCAGGTCCCCGTCCATAAGAAGGCGGGTCCATAATGATAGCATCATAAAAATGGCCCCTTCGATTTTCTCTTTGAGTAAATTTAATTACATCATCAGTAATAAACCTCACAACCCGTTCCCCTAATCCCGAAAGAGCCAAATTTTCTTTTGCCCTATTTACCATGCCTTTGGCTGCATCCACATGACACACTTCAGCCCCGGCATAAGCAGCAGCAACAGTTGCTCCCCCTGTATACGCAAACAGGTTTAATACTTTTATGGTTTTATACCTCGACTTTAGCCCATTTTTAATCTTATCTATAATCCAATCCCAGTTAACAGCTTGTTCCGGAAACAGTCCTGTATGTTTAAAACCTGTGGGTTGAATATAAAAAGATAAATCTTTATATTTTACTGTCCAACGCTCAGGAATTGATGAAAAATATTCCCAATGTCCCCCGCCACTCCGGCTCCTATGGTAATGTGCATGTACTTTTTCCCACTGTTTTTGATTTCCTGTAATGGGCCAAATAGCTTGAGGATCAGGCCTTCTTAATATGTACTTTCCCCACCTCTCAAGTCTCTCACCATTACCTGCATCAATTAGTTCATAATCTTTCCAGTTGTTAGCCACCAGCATAATAATTTATTTCCTCCGCAAGTAACAATTTCAGTATATTATATAATAAACTATACTGTATCAACTTAATTTATCAGTATCATTAATATGTTAACCCAAACAAAACATAAAAAATAATTTTACCATATAATTCAGTATATATTAAAAAAATATAAAAGAAAA
>JABUEW010000046.1 GCA_013314855.1 Bacillota bacterium
GTGGAAAATTTTATGTTTTTATAATGAAAGATAATCTTAATTTTGAAATTATTGTGACTGAAAATATACTTTTAAAAGGTGTTTTAAAGATTTTTAATCGTAAAATTATATACAACGCAAATTGCTTTCTCTTACAAAAGTATTGATTATTAAATTATATTGTGTTATATTGAAATATTATAAATACATAAAGGTAAAATTAAAAGTAGTAATAGCTTCCTTAAGAGGTTTGCTATTTTTTATACGGTTTTTTGGATGGAAAGGATTGGACATAAAATATTATGGAAAATATTTTAAGGAAAGTTATTGAAATTGAATACAGGGCTCAGAGAATAATGGGAGAGGGTGCAGAAGAACGGAAACAAGCTGTCCTTGAAGCAGAAGAGAAAATTGCTCTAATAAAGGAAGAAATATTTCTTTCTTTAAAAAAGAGTATTGAGGAGATAAAGGCAGAGAAGCAGAAAGAAGCTAAACAAGAATCTGAGAGGATAATGTTGGAAACTAAGAATAAAGTTTCTTTGATGCAGAAAGAATTTAATGAAAACAGGAATTTATGGGTAAAAGATATATTTAATGACATTATATATGGGAGTTAGCTATTTATAACCTGGGAATTAGGGACTGAAATTGCGAGAGGGTGGTAGAATGCCTTTTTCTGTTTTAAGTTATACTGCGGCTAATACAAAAGCAAGGGCTTTGTTCGGCAAGCTTCTTACCAGTGATGACTACAAAAAGCTCCTGGATAAAAAAAACGTGCCGGATATAGCTTCATACCTGAAAAAGTATACTTCCTACAGTAGTATACTTTCGGAGATAAATGAAAATGATGTTCATAGGGGTGAACTTGAAGCACTTTTTAAAGCATCATTATACAATGATTTTATAAAAATACTGCATTTTTTGGGAGGAAATGCAGCAAAATTCATAGAAGCTGCATTCTTAAGGCATGAAATTGAAGATTTGAAAATGCTTATAAGCATAATATACACGAGGCGCGAAAGTGAATTAATGAAGGACTCCCTGGTTTTTTTGAAGAAATACAGCACGTTGGATTATAATAAGCTTATACGCTCCAGAAGCGTTGAAGAATTAATCAGCAATTTGAAAGGCACGGAGTACTATAAGGTATTGGCTTATTTTACCGGTAATTTGAAGCAAAACAGCCTTTTTGATATTGAAATGGCGTTGGATAACCATTTTTTTCTCTCGGTAATTAAGTTGAAGGATAAGCTTCTGTCAGGCAGCGACAGGAAAATAGTCACCCGGAGTTTTGGGCTGGAAATAGACATACTAAATATAATGTTGATATACAGGTGCAAAAAGCTGTTTTATCTTCCCAAGGAAATAACATTGAATTATGTAATTCCTTATTGGTACCGACTTAAGAAGAGCCAACTGGTGCGTTTGGCCGAGAGCCATGATATTTCGGAATTTAAAGATTTAGTATCGCAAACACCTTATGCAAAAATATTTAAGGCAAATGAGGAGCATATGTGGGAGACTAATTCAATGACCTTTATGTACAGGTTTTATAAAAGCATATTAAGGGAAAAACAACCAAGCCTTGGTGTTGCTATAGCTTACCTGCACTTGAAAGATATCGACATAAGGAATATTATTACAGTTATTGAAGGAGTACGATACAGTTTACCAACAGAAGAGATTGAGAAATACCTTATTGGTGTAGACAGGTGAGGTGGAACCATTGTCAATACTAAAAATGAAATTTATTAGTATAGTTGGCCGCAAAGACTACTTTGATGAATTTGTATTAAAATATGTTGTCAATAGCGGAATTGAGTTGGCAGACGCCTTAAGTAAACTTGAAAACATTAAGGGGCTGTCACGCTATGCAGATGAAGAGCCGCACAACGATTTGGTGAAAAGAATATTGTCTGTTGCGGAATTTATAGGAATGAAAAATATCAATACTGAAAATGTGGATATCCCCAGCCAAACATATTATACTGTTCTTCAGTTGCAAGATGAGGTTTCGCTGTTGGAAAAGGAGATCCGGTCATATACGGAACTTATGGAAAAGTACCGGGAGGAGCTTAACCAGTATTTTCACATGCAAAAGAAGCTTGAGCTGTTAATAGGGCTTGATGTTGACCTGGATAGTTTTTTTAATTTTGAATTCATAAAGTTCCGTTTTGGGAGAATACCAAAAAAATCCTACAGGCAGCTTCAGCTATACATTGATGATTTTGATGCCATAGTATATCCTGTTTCCCAGGACCAGGACTATGTATGGCTTATATACTTTACACCGAAAATATACAGTGAAAAGGTTGACAGTATTTTTTCATCGCTGTATTTTGAGAGGGTAAGGTTGTCTGCGGAATTCAAGGGTACACCTGCCGAAGCCCTCAAACAATTGAAAGAAAAACTTAGTATTTTGCAAAATGAACAGAAGAATCTGGACGAGAATATAAAAATATTTGCCCAATCCAACAGGGAAAGAGTAATAAACCTTTACAGGGCGGCAATACAGTTAAACCTTATATCCGAGATAAGGAGATATGCGGCATGCACCAAAGAATCCTTCTATATAACAGGCTGGATACCCGAGGATGAGTTAAATAAGCTAAAACCTACGATTGATTCCGATAAGAAGGTTATTTATATACTGGAAGAACCTGATATGCTGAAAAATCTAAAACCCCCTATAGAGCTTAAAAATAATGTATTGTTCAAACCTTTTGAAACACTGGTGCGTATGTATGGCCTTCCATCCTACAATGAAATAGACCCTACGGCTTTTGTGGCCGTTACCTATTTTCTTATGTTTGGACTTATGTTCGGAGACGTGGGACAGGGATTGGTATTGCTTTTGGCAGGGCTTTTCCTTTTAAAAAGGAAGGTTTCGTTGGGAGGAGTTATTTCAGGTGCAGGCATATCGTCAGTGGTGTTTGGTTTCCTTTATGGAAGCGTGTTCGGATTTGAAGATTGGATAGATGCTTTATGGATAAGACCGATGGAAAATATTAACACCATGCTGTTTGTTGCTGTTATTGCAGGTGTTCTGCTTATTACTTCGGCAATGGTATTGAATATGATAAATGGCATAAAAAGCAGGAATCTACCCAGGATCTTCTTTGATAAAAACGGGATGGCCGGATTTATATTTTATTGGAGTACGGTTATTTTGGTATTATATTTTTATAAAAATAATAAATTGCCTTTTTCACTGGGTACTTTTATTATTATTCTCATTATACCTATATTGGCAATGTTTTTTAAAGAACCTTTTGAGAATTATCTTCACAAAAGGGAATTCATACCTAAGGAAAAAGGTGTATTTTTTGTACAAACATTTTTCGAGTTGTTTGATACCATATTGTCCTACTTGAGCAACACAATTTCTTTCATAAGGCTTAGTGCTTTTGCATTGAATCATGCAGGGTTATTTATGGCTATTATGATACTTGCAGGAATGACGAAAGGTTTTGGAAGTATTGTGGAAATAGTTCTGGGGAATATCCTTATAATTGGCCTTGAAGGGCTTATCGTGGGGATACAGGCGCTGAGACTGGAATACTATGAATTATTCAACAGGTTTTTTACAGGTAATGGAAGAGCATATAAACCGTTGAAAAGGCGTAATTTAGTAAAAACTTGAATCAGATAAATAAATGGATAAATACAAGGAGGGTTTATATTATGGGTTTTGTATTGATAGTTATGGTTTTTCTGATTTTGTCGATAATAGGACTGGGTATTTGCTATATTAAGAGGGGTATTTCGGGGAAAAATGCCAAGAAGATACTAGGCATCAATATTATAAGTATCTTCAGCCTCTTGATTTTTGCTACGGTATTAATGATTTCAAATGCGGCTTCAGCACAAGGTCAAGATGCAGCACCTTCCCAGGAAGTAAATGGTTTGGGCTTGTTGGCGGCAGCCTTGTCTACAGGGCTTGCAACAATAGGCGCAGGTATAGCGGTTGCGATTTCAAGTTCGGCAGCCTTAGGAGCAATAAGCGAAGATTCGGGACTTTTGGGTAAAACACTGATATTTGTGGGCCTTGCAGAAGGTATTGCCATATATGGACTTATAGTGTCCATATTGATACTGGGTAGGCTATAATTAGGCCATAATATAGTTTTATTTAAATGAGTGAGAAGGGATAACTATGAGAATGTTCCTTATAAGTGACAATATTGATACCCAAACGGGTATGATGCTGGCTGGAGTCGAAGGAGTTGTGGTGCACAAGGAAGATGAAGTGCGTGCTGCCCTTGATAAGGCATTAAAAGACAGGAGTATTGCAATAATATTAATTACTGAAAAGCTTGTAGGATTAGTACCTGATTATATTAAATATATTAAGCTTAATATAAAATCTCCCCTTATCCTTGAAATACCAGACAGGCACGGCACAAACAGGCCGGCAGATTCAATTACAAGATATATAAAAGAAGCTATTGGACTTAAGATATAAGATATAAGAGGTGGTGCCTTTGAGTAGTCTGGAAGAAAAGCTTGCGCATTTTAATGAGGTTATATTAAACGATGCAACTTCTGAGAGGGATAGAATCCTTCTGCAGACGAAAAGTGAAATTGACAGCTTGATAGAAAGGAAAAAAAATGAGTTCCAACAACAAGCCGACGAAATATTAAAAAAGGAAAAAGCTTCAGCAGAAAAAGAAAAGAATATTGCCATATCAAAAGCTATTATTGAGAGTAAGCAGTTGTTAATAAAAGCAAGGGAAGACATGGTAAATGCAGTATTTAATGATGTCCGGAAGCTGCTTGAGGATTTTGTACGGAAAGACGACTATTATGCTTTCCTTTCTGAGGAAATTAAAAAATCTTCCCGATTGGCAGGTAAAGGAGAAATGGTTATCTATTTGAAAGAAAATGATCTAAGAAGGTTCTCAAAGGAGTTGGAGGCTTTGAAGGAGGAACTTCCCGAAGGGATTTATTATGAAGGAGTAAAGGATGATATTATTGGTGGGTGCAGGGTATTGAACAGGACTGAAAGGTTGATTATAGACAATACACTATTAAAAAAACTTGAAGTGAGAATGGATATGTTTATTAGAACCTTTGGATTGAAAATTGGTTAGTTAAAGAAAGTGGAAAAGCAGGTGAAAAATAGTTGAATAAATGGGAAAATCGCAGTGAGTATGCTGATGAAAGTTTAATATGCAGAATTAATGGACCGGTGGTAAAGGCACGAGGTAATTCAAATTTCAAAATGTATGAAACGGTGCTGGTGGGGAATAGAAGACTAATAGGTGAAGTAATAGGCCTGGAGGAAAATATTACTACTATCCAGGTTTATGAGGTTACGACAGGATTGAAAGTGGGGGAACCTGTAATACCTACAGGGAAGCCTCTTTCTGTACGGCTTGCTCCCGGAATAATTGGAAATATTTTTGACGGGATAGAAAGACCTCTTCCTAGTATTGAAAAGGAGGCTGGGCACTTTATCACCCGGGGAATAGAAGTAAACTCCCTTAACAATAAAAGAAGGTGGCCGGTCCACATGCTGGCAAAAGCTGGGGATTACGTACATGGAGGTATGATTATAGCTGAGGTTCCTGAAACTCCTCTTGTTATACACAGGGTGATGGTTCCTCCCGGTATAGAGGGAGTGGTGGTTGATGTAGTACCTGACGGGAATTACACAATAGAGGAAGTATTGGTACGAGTTTCAGAATCTCAAAAGGGTAAAGGTGATATTAGGGAAATAACAATGCTTCAAGAATGGCCTGTAAGAAAATCCAGGCCTTATAGGAAGAGACTGCCTATTAATGAACCGCTTATAACAGGCCAGCGCGTTATAGATACATTTTTCCCCATTGGGAAAGGAGGAACTGCGGCCATTCCGGGCGGTTTCGGTACAGGGAAGACCATGACCCAACACCAGATTGCAAAATGGTCTGACGCAGACATCATTGTGTATATTGGTTGTGGTGAACGGGGAAATGAAATGACTGAAGTCTTGGAAGATTTCCCCAAACTTATGGACCCTAATACGGGAAGGCCATTAATGGAGCGTACTGTTTTGATAGCAAATACTTCAAACATGCCGGTTGCAGCGAGAGAAGCCTCTATATATACAGGAATAACTCTGGCGGAGTATTATAGGGATATGGGATATAATGTTGCCGTAATGGCGGATTCTACCTCAAGATGGGCAGAAGCTTTAAGGGAGATATCGGGAAGGCTTGAAGAAATGCCTGCAGAAGAAGGATTTCCGGCTTATCTTTCCAGCAGGCTGTCTGAATTTTATGAGCGTGCCGGGAAGGTTGAAAATTTATGCGGCTTACCGGGCTCTGTGTCTATTATAGGTGCTGTGTCGCCGCAGGGCGGCGATTTTTCCGAACCTGTAACCCAGAATACCCGGCGTTATATCAGATGCTTCTGGGGACTTGACAGACAGCTTGCATATTCCAGGCATTATCCTGCAATAAACTGGCTGTCAAGCTATAGCGAGTACACAACCCTGTTAAGCACATGGTACGAGGAAAACGTAAACCCCGATTTCATTAAATACCGTGCTGAAATGTTAAAGATACTGCGGGAAGAGGGAAGACTTGTTGAGATAGTTAAACTGGTGGGCAGTGATATATTGGCAGATGACCAGAAACTTATACTTGAAAGCGGGAGGGCAATTAGGTTAGGCTTCCTCCAACAGGCAGCATTTCACCCTGTAGATACTTATGTTTCCCTTAAGAAACAGTTTTTAATGATGGATACTATTTTGTTTTTACACAATAGGGCCAGTGAGATAATAAAGAGAGGAATTCCAATTTCCCAAATTAAAGAATTAGGACTTTTTGAAGAAGTCATTGAAATGAAATATACAATCGGGAATGAAGAGCTTGAGAAGTTTGAAGAGGTAAAGAAGAAAATTGACAATATATTAAGCAGATTTGAGAGGAGTTAGGAGTGGAGGTAAATAGTCTTATGCCTATAGAGTATTTGGGCGTTAAAAATATTGCAGGTCCTCTGGTTATACTGGAGGGTGTTAAGGATGCGTCTTATGAAGAACTGGTAGAAATAACGGTTAACGATAATGAAATGCGCCTTGGCAAAATTATTGATATATCGGACAATATAGCTGTAATTCAAGTTTTTCAGGGAACAACAGATATATCCCTGAAAAACACTAAAATACGTACATTGGGACGTCCTATGGAGTTTCCGCTTTCGCCTGAAATCCTTGGAAGGGTTTTTGATGGACTCGGAAGACCAATAGATGGCCTTGGCAGAATATACCCGGATGCAATGATGGATATTAATGGCAGTCCTATAAACCCCGTATCCAGAAAATATCCCAGGGACTATATAGAAACCGGTATATCTGTCATTGATGGTCTTACAACTCTTATAAGAGGACAGAAGCTGCCCATATTTTCAGGAAGCGGACTTACCCATAATGAACTGGCGGCGCAAATAGTGCGCCAGGCCAGGCTCCCTAGAAAGGAAGATACAGGTTTTGCCGTTGTATTCGCAGCTATGGGTGTAAAGCATGATGTTGCAGAATATTTCAGGGCCAGTTTTGAACAAAGCGGAGTATTGCAAAAGGTTGTTATGTTTCTAAATCTGACAAGCGACCCTCCTGCTGAAAGGATAGTTACTCCACGGTGTGCCCTTACTGCTGCGGAGTATCTTGCCTTTGAATTGGGAATGCATGTACTGGTAATACTTACCGATATGACTGCATATTGTGAGGCTCTTCGGGAGATATCTTCTTCCAAGGACGAAATTCCCAGTAGAAAAGGATTTCCAGGTTATATGTACAGTGATTTAGCATCAATATATGAAAGAGCAGGCATGCTGAAAGGAAGGGAAGGATCTATAACCCAGATACCAATTCTTACCATGCCTAATGATGATATAACCCATCCCATACCGGACTTGACGGGATATATAACCGAAGGGCAAATAGTGTTTGACAGGGGTTTGTACCAAAATGGAGTATATCCTCCCATATCGGTACTTCCTTCTCTTTCCAGGCTTATGAAAGACAGTATCGGAGAAGGGTTTACGAGGGAAGATCATTATGCTTGTGCAACCCAGCTTTTTGCTTCATATGCAAAAGTCCAGGAAGTAAGGGCGCTGGCTTCCATAATCGGAGAGGAAGAATTGGGGGAAGTTGACAAATTGTATATGGAATTTGGAAGGGCCTTTGAAAACGAATTTATATCCCAGAAAATGGATGAAGATAGAACAATAGACCAGACGCTGGATTTGGGGTGGAAGATATTAGGAATTCTTCCGGCAAAAGAACTTGACAGGGTTGATAAAGAAATTCTCGAAAAATATTACAGGACATATAAACAAGCAGGAAGGGAGTAGGGATATGGATGTTTCAGCTTTTCCTACAAAAGGGAACCTCATTAAAGCACGTTCCAGCCTCCAACTGTCAATACAGGGCTATGAAATGCTGGATAAAAAAAGAAACATGCTGATAAACGAAGTGATGTCCCTGATAAAGCGAGCCGAAGAAATACAGTCAAAAATTGACATGGTTTTCAGTGATGCTTACAGGGCATTGCAAAGGGCTAATATCTCCCTCGGTATTAATACTGTTCGCCAGATTGGAGTTTCAATACCCGAAGAAAATAATATCAGGTTGGAATTCAGAAGTGTAATGGGTATAGAAATACCTGTAATAACTGAAGAAGAAAAAGAACCTGGAACTGTAGGGGCCAGCTATAGTTTATTAAGGACTAACTATTTTCTGGATGAGGCATATATAAACTTTAATAAAGTAAAAAAGCTTATATTGGAAATGGCTGAGATTGAAAACACGATTTTCAGGCTGGCAAACCATATTAAAAAGACCCAAAAAAGGGTAAATGCATTACAAAATATAATTATACCAAGATATAAAAATTTGGTGAATTATATACAAAGTTTCCTGGAAGAAAAAGAACGTGAAGAATTTGTCAGGTTACATGTTATAAAGGAGAAAATGACTGCCGACATTTAAAGGAGCTAAATCATAGGATGAGAATGGATAGAAATATTAACCAGGAATTGAAAAACTATCTTTCACACTTGCAAGTCAACCTGATAGTTGCAGCCTATACTCACTGTCCCGTTAATTGGAGGGATATAGATTATATTCCTGATTACAATAAATTTTACTTTATTTGTAATGGAGAAGGGTGGCTCAAAATTGGAGAGCAGGAATTTTACCCTAAACCAGGCCAATTGTTTTTTATGCCTGCCGGAGTAAAACAGTCTTACTCTACAATAAGCAATAATACTTTTGTAAAGTACTGGTGCCACTTTACTGCAAAAATAGGTGATGTAAACTTATATAATTTTATCAGGGTCCCTTTTTTTATTGATGTTATTAATAAAAAAGAAGTTGAAAAACTTTTTTTGAAACTTATCGAGTTTTACGAAAGAGGAGAAATTGCTTCCTATCTTTATGCACAATCCGTACTGATTGAAATATTTGCATATTATATTGAAAATATTCCAAAGGAAAACCTCTGCTTTTCTCCTTCTTTACCTATAGAGAAACTAAACCATGTACTTCGGTACATAGAAAATAATATATCCTGTGACCTAACTATAGAGCAGCTTGCAAAAATGGCAAGTTTTCATCCTAACTATTTCATCAGGTTTTTTAAAAAGCACATGGGGAATTCGCCAATTAACTATATAAACAGAATAAGGATGGAGAAAGCCAAAGACCTTTTAATAATTAAAGATATGAATATTACAGAAATTGCTTATGCAATTGGTTTTAATGATGTATATCATTTTTCAAAAGCTTTTAAAAAATATACGGGTTTTTCTCCCACGGAATTTAGAAATATTGTAAAAAAAACCAAATGAAAAGAGGTGGACAAAGGGCATGAAAATACTACTGGCACCTGATTCATTTAAAGGGTCCATGACATCCATAGAAATTATTGACTATCTTGAAAGAGCGGCAAGACAGAATTTTAACCCGATAGAAATAGTGAAGGTACCTATTGCCGACGGCGGAGAAGGTACTGTAGATGCCTTAACTGTATTAAAAGGCGGGGAATACAGATGGGTTGAAGTAACGGGACCTCTTGGAGAAAAAGTTAAAGCCAAGTATGGCATTATCGAAGACAAAACGGCAGTAATAGAAATGGCGCAGGCTTCAGGGTTGCCCTTAATAGCTCCTTGTGATAGGAATCCTTTATTAACTACAACTTATGGCACCGGCGAAATAATTAAGGCAGCCCTGGATGAGGGGATACGGGAATTTATTATTGGTATAGGAGGCAGTGCTACTAATGATGGGGGTATAGGTGCTGCCCAGGCATTAGGCATCCGATTCCTAGACAGTAAAGGGAATGAAGTTGGTTTTGGAGGAAGGGAGCTTTCAAGAATTAAACACATTAACATGGAGAATCTGGATCCAAGGATAAAAGAAAGTAGTATTGTCGTAATTTGTGATGTCAACAATCCTTTGACGGGAGATAAGGGTGCTACAGCAGTTTTTGGTCCCCAAAAAGGGGCAACTGAAGATATGCTTTTAGTATTGGAAAAGGGTATGAAAAATTATGCTGAAGTTATTCGTACCCAACTAGGCATAGATGTGGATAGAATACCGGGTTCAGGTGCTGCAGGAGGCCTTGGGGCTGCGTTTATATGTTTTTTGGGGGCTGAATTGAAGCCAGGTATTGATACTATACTTGATTTTGCAAATTTTGAACAGTTACTTACTGACGTAGACCTTGTCATAACCGGTGAAGGCAGAATTGACGGACAATCTCTATTTGGTAAAGTCCCTGTAGGTATAGCACGCCGGTGTAAAAAGCATGGCGTAAAAGTTGTAGTTATTGCAGGATCTATGGGAGATGGGGCTCAAGCAGTTTATGAATATGGAATTGAAAGTATAATGACAATAATTAATAAGGATATGAGCCTGGAGGAAGCTATATCAAGGTCAAAGGAATTACTGATGGATGCTGCCGACAGAATGTTCCGCTTAATTAAACTTGGTATGCAGTTAAGAAATACAGATAATGATTAACAATAGCGCGCATTTTCTCTATATGATGCAAAAAAAAGAAAAAATGCGCCATGCAATAAAGAAACTTAAAGCAATAAGGAGACTTAACGTCTCCTTATTATATTTATTTATTATATTTATTTAGCTAATTCAACTTTGTTGTTTATTTATTAATTTAATTGCAAGTTTTAGCGATTATCTTTAAATCCCAAATAATTTGCCTGGTTTATTCCCTGATTGACCCGTGAAAACCTCCGCAACACCAGAAGAGCAGTAAGAATAGGATGATAAACCAGAGAATAGTGTTATTATCAAAAAAATGACCTAATATGGCTCTATCTGACATAAATTCATTCCCCTTTCAATACTTGATATTTAATTTGATTCAATCGATTTTTATCTTATAGATTGTACATGATTAAATTTTCTTATGTTACTCATCACGGATGCAAGTACTTCCACTGCCGCATCCAAAGCACAGTATCAGGAAAACCAGAATAAAGAATAAAATTTCACTATTGCACCTGAAAAATCCTTTACTGCCTAAGTCTGACATTACCAATACCTCCTTTCACTAATACATACTATTCATTGATTGTTAATATGGTTACATTATAAATTCTGAAAAGCTATATTCTTTTGATAAATTATTGCATTAAAATTATATTTACAGTATATTAGCAGAATAATTATAACTGGCCCCGTCAATTTTATTTTCAAGATTAGCAGGTATAAGACATATCTCTTTATAGATCTTACCAAACCCATGTATAATAATCTCTGCACGGTTATAAGTTTTTTTCATAGGTATTTCAATTGTATTGCACAAATTATCATTTCTCTGCTTTTGTTGAACTTTGAAACCCCATTTTATTTGTGGCTCGCCTTGTACAGTAATTTTCAAAGCCATGTCTTGGTTGTATTCATGTGGTTTAAATAAGTGATAGCTCGATGCAAGATGATCCAACTGTCCATTTTGCAGAACAGCAGGATAAGATTGAAAAACATTTTGAATGTACGGCCTATCCCAGAGATGCCCATCCTTGTAGTACTGGGAAGGGTTAAAGTTTCTGGCGGCATATTCTTTAAAGGCAATCCCCAGATTCTTTTCGGGATATTTTTCTTTAATAGCAGCATTTATAGCTTTAATACTCGTATCATATGCTATTCCTTGAATTTCCCAAATGCTTTTTATTATTGAATAACCACCGTAGTTTTCAGAAAGGTATTTTGCGAAAATTACACCGCCATAGCTGCTTTTGTCCAAGGATTTTTCCGGGGACTGAAAAACTTTATCCAGGTACCTTACATAGTCATTTATGTCATTGTATATTTCGTCTTCGTTCCATGTAGCCGATGTTTCTTTCCACCATGAATCTGCATCCACGTTATAAGCGTATTGTACTGCATGGAAAAATTCATGGGCTGCCGTAACTTTCATGCAATTGTCTCTCTTGTCTTGAAACCCTTTTGATGAAGAATAATTATTATCTATGCAAATGTTGCAAGAGGCTCTCCTTTGCCTTGTTGATGTCATGGGATAATGCTTGGTAGGAATAGTTAGGCCATACACACCTTGAAGATCATATACATAAACATCCAGAGTTTTTTTACCTTTTTCCAGGATCGGATTTCTAAATCCCCTAATATCACAGGTTACTTTTTTAACATGGTCAAAGGCCAATCCCACCAGCTTGATATATTCAGGAATGTCTGCACCCCTTTCTGTAGGAACAGCATTGCTGCCTTCTGTTGTATAGTGAATTTTAAAATATCCCGAAGGACTCACGTAACTTTTATCAAGTGGTGGGATGGCAGAGATTAAAAACCGTTTTGCTTCTTCTGCTAGTTTTTTATCATAGTTTTTTTCCCTTATATAATCCTGGATTTCTTTTATTGCACTTGCCCCGCATTTTATGGGCAGGTCTGACCAATACTCGGGATACATACGTTCTTTGCTATGAAGAGATTTTAGATATAGGTATATTTTTGTATTTTCATCAATAATCCCGTTTTGATATGCCTGCCTGATGATACAAATAGAATCGCCGCAAAATTGGCTAAGGGTAATGGGAATATCTCTGCATACCTTCCCGCATGATGCCCTGATAGTGTATTCTTTATGAGATGAAGGAATTTTTTTTATTTTAGCTATATTGCTTTTTAACTCTACCTCGCTATTATCACAAGAATAGTTTATTTTTGCAGCCAGGACTTTCCCATGATCATCTCTTGGTGTTGTATTTAGTACTATATCTTCCCCCGGATAATATTTACCAGGTAAATCCCTTCTAATTTCAATTAGAGCTACATTTTTTACGCCAAATTCAACGATATCCTTTTTGTCATTATCGTTAGCAGTATTAGAACCGACAGTATCTGTGTAGTTTATAGCAATTAATATATCGGGTTCTGGGACTCCCATTCCTTCAGGCAAGGTATTTATATCTAGATTTACAGAGTATTTTCCTGCTTTTACGGGAAATCTAAATTCTCCGTTTTTATCTGTAAATGCATAATGAATAAGCTTTTCCTGCAGCAAGGAAGTGGTCTTGCTTTTTTTAGAATTTTTTGCCAAAGTTACTTCGTCTACTCGGAACAGGTTTATCCTTACACCTTCCACCGGCATCTCATTATCATCTTTTATACCATTACCATTCGAATCTATAAAAACAAAACCTTTAATAGTATTTGTCGGAGATTTACTTGCTAAAGATTTATTCGTTGAAGGATTACTTTCTAACGACTTACTCGGCATACAAATCCCTACACCTTTCATTTATAAAATAGTCAGCTATAACTTAAGTAAACAATGGGCTATATTTACATGATATGAAAGGCTGGTGTATTGTGTTACCTAAAACTTTTATGTATTATATTTTTCAGTGTAGGAATAATATTATTGAATTATTGAAAATAAAAGGAGAAAATGTATGGTAAGGAAAGAAACAATGGACGGAAACCAGGCTGCAGCGTATGCTTCCTATGCGTTGACGGAAGTAGCGGCCATATACCCTATTACACCTTCATCGCCCATGGCAGAGCATGTAGATGAATGGTCTGCAGGAGGTATGAAAAATATATTCGGACAGGAAGTCAAAGTTGTAGAAATGCAGTCAGAGGCTGGGGCAGCAGGAGCAATGCACGGATCTCTTGCAGCCGGTGCACTGGCAACTACCTACACTGCATCCCAGGGACTTCTTTTAATGATTCCAAACATATATAAAATGGTCGGTGAGCTATTGCCCGGAGTATTCCATGTAAGTGCTAGGGCCATAGCAACCCATGCTTTATCCATATTTGGTGATCACCAGGATGTAATGGCATGCCGTCAAACAGGGGTTGCAATGCTTGCATCTTCAAATGTACAGGAGGTTATGGATTTAGCTTTTATTGCCCACCTGTCGGCTATAAAATCCCGTGTGCCTTTTATGCATTTTTTTGATGGTTTTCGTACCTCGCATGAATACCAGAAAATTGACATAATTGACTACGAGGATATTGCATGTCTTGTAGATTTTGAGGCGGTAAAGGAATTCAGAGCAAGAGCATTAAACCCACAACATCCGGTGGTGAGAGGCACTGCACAGAATCCCGACATTTACTTTCAGGGCAGGGAAGCGGCAAACAGGTTTTATAATAGTGTGCCTGAAATTGTTAAATATTATATGGATGAATATGGGAAAATTACGGGAAGGCAATATGATCTGTTCGACTATTATGGAGCACCCGATGCAGAATACGCGGTAATATCCATGGGTTCAGTTTGCGATACTGTGGATGAAGTAGTCAGCTACCTTGTGAATAAGGGTGAAAAGGTTGGTTCAGTAAGGGTACATCTTTACAGGCCGTTCTCAGAAAAGCATTTTATTGATAAACTACCGAAAACGGTTAGAAAGATTGCTGTACTGGACAGGACAAAAGAACCGGGTTCTGCTGGAGAACCCTTATACTTGGATGTGATCAAGGCTTTATACGGGTATTCTCCGGTACCTATTATAGTGGGAGGAAGGTATGGTCTTGGTTCAAAAGATACAAGACCTTCCCAGATACTGTCAATATTTAACAATCTAAAAAAAAATAAACCCAAAGACCGTTTTACCATAGGTATAATTGACGATGTTACCGGATTGTCCCTTCCGGAAGAAGAAATGATCGATACAACTCCTGAAGGGACTATAAGCTGTAAGTTCTGGGGCCTGGGTTCGGATGGTACGGTCGGTGCAAATAAAAGTGCAATAAAAATAATTGGAGATAACACAGAGCTTTATGTGCAGGGGTATTTCTCTTATGACAGTAAGAAGTCCGGAGGAACAACAATTTCGCATTTGCGCTTTGGCAAAAAGCCTATAAAGTCACCATATTTAATATATAGGGCAGATTATATTGCATGTCACAATAAGGCTTTCATTTATCACTACGATATACTGAAAGGACTAAGGGAAAATGGTACTTTTGTGCTTAATTGCCCCTGGAAACCGGAAGATTTGGATGAGAAACTACCTGCTTCCATGAAAAGATATATAGCCCGGAATAATATCAATTTTTATGTAATTGATGCTATAACCATTGCTTCAGAGATAGGTCTTGGAAACAGAATTAATATGATAATGCAGGCTGCATTTTTCAAATTGGCTAAAATAATACCATTAGAAGATGCTGTGAGATTTCTTAAGGAATCTATCGAGAAAACCTACGGCAGGAAAGGAAAGGATATTGTGGATATGAATAAAGCTGCGGTGGATAGGGGAATAGAGGCATTGGTAAAAGTTAACGTACCGCCTGAATGGGTCAAAGCTTCCGATGACAGCCCAAATGAAGCGATGGGTGTAGGAAGAAATGTAACCCGGGTTGAGCCTGATTTTGTTAAAAACATACAGAGGCCTATTGCAAGGCATGAAGGGGATGAACTTCCTGTAAGTGCTTTTAAAGGAATGGAGGATGGTTCTTACCCGTTAGGTACTACTGCCTATGAGAAAAGGGGTATAGCTGTAATGCTGCCACAGTGGCAAATGGAAAAATGTATACAATGCAACCGCTGTTCCTATGTATGCCCGCATGCGACAATAAGGCCGTTTTTGCTTGATGAAGAAGAAGTAAAGAATGCTCCTGACGGATTTAAAACACTAAAGGCAATGGGAAAAGGCCTGGAAAGGTATAACTACCGTATTCAGGTTTCTCCTCTTGACTGTACGGGCTGTGGAAACTGCGCCGATGTATGTCCTGCAAAAGGCAAAGCATTGATAATGAAGCCGGCTGAAGAAGAAATAGAGAATCAGAAGACTAACTGGGAATATGCCATGACCATCACAGAGAAAAAAGATTTGATGGAATTGGAAACATTAAAGGGCAGTCAGTTTGCAAGGCCGCTCCTTGAATTTAACGGAGCATGCCCGGGCTGTGGAGAAACACCTTATATAAAGCTGCTTACCCAGTTATTTGGAGACAGAATGATAATAGCAAATGCTACCGGCTGCTCATCAATATGGGGGGCCAGTGCTCCATCCATAGCTTATACTACCAATGCTGAAGGGAAAGGTCCTGCCTGGGCCAACTCCCTTTTTGAGGATAATGCTGAATACGGCTATGGTATGTATTTAGGGGTTAAACAAATAAGAGAAAAACTGGCAAGTTTAATGGAGCAGGTAGTCAATGACCGTGGTCGGGTAAATGCCGGAATAAAAGATGAGGAAAGTCCGGCAAGCAGCGCACAGATTACAGAAGAATTGAAACAGGCTTTCAGGGAATGGGTTAACAGTAAAGACGACGGTAAAGCCTCGAAAATTGCATCGGACAAAATACTGAAAATACTAAAGAATTATAATTACAGCGACAATAGAATTATCGAAGAAATTATGGAGAAGAAAGACTTCCTCGTAAAACCATCAGTATGGATTATTGGAGGGGACGGCTGGGCATATGATATAGGCTTTGGCGGAGTAGACCATGTACTTGCTTTGGGAGAAAACGTGAATCTTTTTGTTATGGATACGGAAGTATATTCAAATACAGGCGGACAATCTTCAAAAGCCACACCAGCGGCAGCAGTGGCGAAATTTGCATCGGCAGGTAAAAAAACTGCTAAAAAAGATTTGGGGCTCATGGCAATAACCTACGGCCATGTTTACGTAGCCCAAATATCAATGGGTGCCGATATGAACCAGACGATAAAGGCTATTGTCGAAGCTGAAAATTATAACGGGCCGTCACTAATAATCGCTTATTCTCCTTGTATAAATCATGGAATAAAAACAGGCATGGGCACCAGCATTATGGAAGAAAGAAAAGCAGTTGAGGCCGGTTACTGGCATTTATACAGGTATAATCCGGAATTGAAAAAACAAGGGAAAAATCCGTTTATTTTAGATTCCCGGGAACCTAAATCTTCTTTTAAAGATTTTATAAAGGGAGAAATACGTTATTCCCAATTAATGAATACTTTCCCGGATATTGCAGGTGAAATGTATGAACTGGCAGAACAAAACGCCAGGGAGAGGTATGAGATGTATAGACAATTGGCAGACCGGGATTGACCGGCTTGCTTTATTTTTGATTTTCTTCCACGTATTCTTTGGCATTTTCAACATGAAATTCCCCTGGAACTGTTACTCTTGAAACAGGTTTAGTTTTCATGATATTTGCCCATGCAGCAGTTTCATGTTTTTCGATTGGGGCTTTATTAAGCTTTTGTGCGAACTGTTTTTCATCCGGCTTATTTAGCATAAAATATTTACTCCTTTTTCTACAGGATTTATCCCAAATAGCTATGCTTTTATTATTTCCGTTAGTTTAATTTTAATTCTTGAAAACATGCTGCTAAAATTAGTAAAATTTATTATTCCTATATGTTAGCCGATACTTTAATGGTGTAGTACCGGTATATTTTTTGAAAATCCTGATAAAATGATTTACATTGTTAAAACCTGAATCTATTCCTACTTTGGTTATACTATTATTTGTGTAAAAAAGGCGTTCCTTGGCCCTGGAGATTCTCTGTAAAATCAAGTATTCTTTAAATGTAAATCCTGTAGTTTCTCTGAATAAACGGGATAAATAATATTTATCTATATAAAAAAGTTTGGAAACTGTTTCAAGGCTTATTTCGCCAGTACAATTTTCTTCAATATGTTTTTGAACTTGAAAGATCGTTTCCATTGGCTTGGTATACGATACAAGGGGAAATATACCCCGGTAATTCCTGTACAATAAAACAAGAAGTTTTTGTAGATATGATTCTATTGCAAGTATCCAGTAATCTTTTTTATCTTTAAATTCTGCAAACATCTTCGTAAATAGTTCGGTAATAACATCTCTTATGGCTGTGTCCAGGCATATTGTATGCCGGAAATGCCAGGGACGGTTTTTAAAAAGGGAAAGCAATATAGGGTCGTTAATCACAGATTGAAACCAAAGCGGGTCAATTAAAATAAAATATCTTTTATAGGGATAAGATATTACTTTCAAATGATGACTTTCAAGATTATTGATAAATATTATATTGCCCGGCGTAATATTGTATGCTTTATTATTTATATGGAATTGTGCCTTTCCTTCAACCACATAGATTATTTCATAGGAGTTGTGAAAGTGTGTTTCCATTTCCAACTCACTACAGGATTCCCTGTAGACAATGCTAATAAAATTAGGATCTTCAAAATTTATATTGTTATGCATTTTGTTATTTATTTTGTTATTTGAATCATTATGACACATGTTACCTCCAATAAAAAAAATATAGCAAAAAACGCTAATAATATTGCAAATAAAATGTAGATATATAAACTACATGCTTGATATAATAACAAATAAAGATAATTTATTATACCACAGGAATGTATAGGGGGACAAGAAATGAATTTTAAAGAATTCAAGTATAATAGCCTTGAAGAAGTTATGGCAGACGCTGAATCAATGAACCTGGATTTGCATTTTTCAAATAATATGGAGTTATTTCACAAAAAAGTCAATGTTAATAGTATAGTAATTCCAAATTCTATTGCTTTCCACCCAATGGAGGGAACGGATGGGAAGAAAGACGGAAGCCCGGATGAACTCACAATAAGGAGATATGAACGTTTTTCGAGGGGCGGAGCAGGGCTTATATGGTTTGAGGCGGTTGCCGTAGTACCTGAAGGGAGGGTTTGCCCCAGGCAGTTATGGATAACCAAGGATAACCTTGGTGAGTTTCAAAGACTTCATGAAAGGATTATAACAAATGCCCATGAAGAATTCGGGAAGAACTTTACTCCCGTATGCATAATGCAGCTTACCCATTCAGGCCGGTTCAGTAAACCGAAAGGGCTGCCTGCCCCAATGATTGCTTATCATAATCCATATCTGGATAAAGTTAGAAAGATTGATGAGAACATGAGGCCTGTAGAAGACGATTATATTGAAAGCCTTGAAGAAAAATTTGAAGAAGCTGCTGTGTTAGCATATAAGGCAGGGTTTGACGGTGTGGATATAAAAAGCTGCCATAGATACTTGAATTCTGAATTGTTGGCGGGATACACAAGGAAAGGTAAATACGGTGAAACATTTGAAGGCAGGACCAGGTTCCTTTTAAATACGGTTGATCGTATAAAATGCCGGATGGGTGGAAAATTCATTGTCACTGCACGCTTGAATATTTATGATGGAATACCTTATCCTTACGGTTGGGGTGTTGATAAGGAAAACCACTTAGAATATGACCTTACTGAGCCTTTAAAGCTGGTTAAAATTCTTTATGAAAAAGGAGTAAGGCTTCTTAATCTTACCATGGGCACTCCTTATTATAATCCACATGTCAACAGGCCTTTTGATAAAGGGGAATACATTCCTCAAGAACATCCCCTCCAGGGAGTGGCCAGGTTAGTTAATGGTGTTCGGAAAATTCAGCAGGCCTTCCCCCAAATTGCTATTGTGGGAACAGGATATAGCTGGCTCAGGCAGTTTTCACCATACCTGGGGGCGGGTACCCTTGAAAAGAAATATGCTACTCTTATAGGCTATGGGAGGGAAACCTTTGCTTACCCTGATTTCCCTAAAGATTTACTTAACTACGGCTTTGTGAAAAAAGAAAAATGCTGTATTGCTTGCGGCAAATGTACGGAAATAATGAGGGCAGGCGGAACTGCAGGATGTGTTGTAAGGGATTTTGAAGTATATGGTAAAATATATAAGGAATATTGCAGAAAGAATACTTAGAAAATAAATTAATTTTAGATAAATTAATTTAAAATAAATAAATATTGTGGGGGGATTACAATGTTTGATAAGAAATTTGATAAAAAAACAGCTATTGTTACAGGTGCTTCCAGGGGTATCGGAAATGCCGTTGCCGTACAGTTAGCTGAAGACGGCTATGCAATTTGTATAGTAGACATAATAGAGGAAGATAAGGTGGTAGATAAAATAAACATCGTAAGGGAAAAAGGACAGCCGGTACTGTATATAAAAGGAGATATATCATCTGAAAAAAGCAGAAAAGAAACTGTTGAAAGAGTCATGAATGAGTTTGGCAGAATAGATGTATTAGTTAACAATGCTGGAGTTGCACCAAAAGTAAGGCTGGATATACTTAAAACAACAGAAGAGAGTATGGATTATGTATTGAATATTAATCTCAAAGGAACTTTTTTCCTAACTCAGCTGGTGGCAAACACTATGATTGATATTGTTAACAGCAATGAAATTAATAATTATCGGCCCAAAATAATAAACATATCATCCATATCTGCTTATACATCTTCCACCAATAGAGGAGAATACTGTATATCCAAGGCCGGTATAAGTATGATAACCAAGCTATTTGCCGATAGGTTGGCTGAATTTGGTATTAATGTTTACGAAATAAGGCCTGGTATTATTAAAACAGATATGACAGCTGTTGTGAAAGAGAAATATGATAATCTTATAGCAAATGGGTTGACGCCAATAAAACGGTGGGGATTTCCCGAGGATGTAGCTAATGCAATTTCGGTACTTTGCTCAGGGAAACTTGATTTTTGTACCGGCGAGGTTATTAATGTGGATGGAGGATTCCATATAAGAAGGCTATAGCAATTTGCAATTTATATACTGTAGCAATGTATAAAGTTGTTATAATTATAAGTAATAAAGAATAAGTAAAGGGGAGGTTGAACTAAGTATGGATAAAAAGAAAGTAAACATAAGCGGCCTGGATATTGATGTATACAGCTTGAATACTATAATAGTGGGATCCGGTTGTGCCGGTTTTAATGCAGCAGATAGTTTATATTCCTTGGGGCAGAAGGATATTGCGATTGTGACAGAAGGGATAAATATGGGCACTTCCCGAAATACCGGTTCGGATAAGCAAACATACTATAAATTAACTATGGCCGGCGATACACCCGATTCAGTTATGGATATGGCAAGAACACTGTTTAACGGCGGGTGCATGCATGGCGATATAGCTTTAATAGAAGCTGCACTTTCCTCACGATGTTTTTACAAATTGGTGGAACTAGGCGTTCCTTTTCCTCATAATAGATATGGAGAATTTGTTGGTTATAAGACCGACCATGACCCCAGGCAACGTGCCACTTCAGCAGGGCCGTTAACATCAAAATTTATGACTGAGGGGTTGGAGAAGAGGGTTAGGGAGAAGGGTATTAGTATTTTTGACGGGTATCTTGTAATAGGAATTTTAACGCATAGTGAAGAAGCAAACAGGGAGGAAGGAAGGAGCAAGGATATTTGGGTTGAAAAGAAGGATGGAGATATTTGTGCTGAAAAAAAAGCTGTAGGACTTGTAACCCTTAACCTGAATGATATAGACAGTCCCAATATGGGATTTACACTGTTCAACTGTAGAAATATTATTTATGCTACAGGAGGGCCGGCAGGAATGTACCTGACTTCGGTTTATCCTGAAAGCCAGACAGGTGCTTCAGGGATTGCTTTTGAAGCAGGAGTAAAAGGAGTTAATTTAACTGAATCCCAATATGGCCTGGCTTCCGTTAAATTCCGGTGGAACCTATCCGGTACATATCAGCAGGTTTTACCAAGATATGTTTCAACTAAACCCGATGGCAGTGATGAAAAGGAGTTTCTTGAGGAGTATTTCCCAAACCCGGGTGCCATGCTTGATGCAATATTTCTAAAAGGTTACCAGTGGCCATTTGACCCAAGAAAAATTGAAAACTTTGGCTCATCGTTAATAGATATACTAGTGTATAATGAAACGCAAATCAAAGGCAGAAAGGTATTCCTGGACTATACTAAAAATCCTGCATGGGGAAGCAGGAATGGGGAATTGGATTTCTCTCTGCTTGGAGAAGAAGCATATAAATACCTGGAAAATTCCCATGCCCTGTTTGGTACTCCGATACAACGATTAAAAAAAATGAACCAGCCTGCTATTGAATTGTATAAAAACAACGGAATAGATTTAGAAAATGAATATTTGGAAATAGATGTATGCGCCCAGCATAACAACGGTGGCCTTGCAGGAAATATATGGTGGGAGAGCAATGTAAAACACTTTTTCCCTGTAGGTGAAGTGAATGGTACATTTGGAGTTTACAGGCCAGGAGGTAGTGCCCTTAATTCAACCCAGGTAGGCAGTTTAAGAGCTGCACAGTATATAGCGGCTAATTATGGCGATAGACCTATGCCGGTAGAGGATTTTGTAAATATTGTGAAAGGACAGGTTGTTGAAAGGATAGAATTGGCCCATAAGTTTATATCAAATGGGCGTTCAGGTTCAAACCCCAACCCAGACACTAATCCGAATTCAGATTCCGGCTTGGATTCAAATTTCGGCTTGGGATCAAATTCTAATGTAATGGAAATCAGAAAAAGAATGCAGGAAAGAATGACAAGATATGGTGCTCATATAAGGTCATACAAAGAAGTGTTAAAAGCTATTGATGAAAGCAGAAAAGAACTGGATGAGCTTGCCGGTAATACAAGAATCTCTTCTTTAAGGGAGCTGGCTGAAGCTTTTAAAAACAGGGATATAGCCATAACCCAATATGTGTACTTGAATGCCATAAAAGAGTACATGGACAAGGGAGGCAAAAGCAGAGGTTCCTACTTAGTGCAGGATAATAATGGCAAACTCCCTGTAGAAACCCTTCCTGAAATATTCCGCTTTTTGTTGGATGATGGACAATTATCCGGAGTAGTCAATGAAATAGAGTTAAAAATGGAAGAAGGCTGTTTAAATGTGATTTCTGAATGGAAACCTGTTCGGCCAATTCCATACACTGATAATTGGTTTGAAAACGTTTGGAGAGATTATAGAAGTAAAAAGGTGTTTGAGCGACAATAATAACGGAATTGGCATGGAAAGGGGGGCGTAGCAGCGTTACCCTACCATGCCAATTCTTCTATTCCTTTCCTTCCCTTTGTGGCTTTAAGTTTTTAAGTCTTTATGCCTTTACGCTTTTACACTTTTACATGGGCGCATTTTCTTCATAAAAAGAAAATGCGCCCATGTTTTGCAAAATTCAAAATTCATTACGTGCTACACTCTACTGTACTACCCACCTTATAAGCCCTGTATCAAACTTATTGATTAGATCAGGGTGATAAGGGATTACACGAAAAGTGTAAGAGTATTCGCCTCCATCGGCAAGCTTGATTTCAGTAGTGTAAAGCCAGGTAGAGGAACCCGTCTTTTCAACCATTTTCATTTCCTTTATCTGGGGATCTTCAATGGTGTTGTTGTTTACTTTTCCATAATAAACTTCTACTTTGACATTTGACGGGTCTATATTACCCAGATTTACATTAGCAGAAATTTGGATTGAATCATGGGCATATGCCTTATATTCCTTAAGTTGGTTCAATGTTTTTTCCCCGGATATGGATACCTGGGACCAGTTTTCTTCAATGTATGATTTCCATTCTGCCAGGTTGACGGCATAACTATAATAGCTGGATACGATTTTATCAACCCTTTTTAAGGAAGCTATATACATTTTATTTGTATAATCCTGGACCATCCTGTGAGTACTGAAACGGTATACAAGAGATTTTATAGATTCTTTCATCAATTTGATCCATCCTGTAGGTATTCCGTTACTATCCCTGTTATAATATAGAGGAATAATATGGTTTTCAAGGTTGTAATACAATGATTCACTATCTGCATTGTCCTGGTAATACTCATCATCATAGAAAGTATCGTCGCCTATGACCCACCCGTTATTACCGTTATAACCTTCACACCACCAGCCATCAAGTACACTGAAATTAATTACACCATTAATGCATGCTTTTTGCCCACTGGTTCCGCTTGCTTCTAAAGGTCTGCGGGGATTATTAAGCCATACATCCACTCCTTGGACCATTTTACGTGCCAATTCCATATTGTAATCTTCAACAAGCACTACCTTTCCTGAAAATTCCTCTTGGGATGCTATATCATTAATATGTTTTATAACTTCATGGGCCGGCCTGTCTGCCGGATGTGCCTTACCTGCAAATATAATTTGCACAGGCATTCGGGGGTTATTAAGAATACCTTTAATTCTCTCAATATTCCTGAAAATCAAATTTGCCCTTTTGTATGTTGCAAACCGGCGGGCAAAACCAATAGTCAATGCATTAGGATCAAGCAGATGTTCTGCTTCTCTAATACTTTCGGAGGAATACTCGTTGGATATTCTCTGTTTTTTTATTTTTTTACGCAAATATTCGATCAACTCTTTTTTTAACTGCAGGTGAGTACTCCAAAGCTGGCTGTCGGGTATCTTATCTACATTTAACCATATGTTTTTTTCGGGAATTCTCTCTTGCCATTCTTTACTTAAATATTTATCGTATAAATTTTTAAATGAGGGCGAAAGCCAGGAAACAGTATGAATTCCATTGGTTATGTGGGTTATAGGAACTTCATCTTCAGGTACCCCGGGCCATAAATTACTGTATATATTTCTTGTAACGGCCCCATGAAGTTCACTTACCCCATTTTTTCTACCTGCAATGGTTAGAGCCAGGACAGTCATGTTGAAGTTTTGATTGTCGTTGACTTTTAAACCTAGATCAAGGAATTGATGCCTGTTTATTCCTAATTGATTCCAATAATTACTAAAATATTTATCTATCATATACAGCGGAAATGTATCATTTCCAGCAGGGACAGGAGTGTGGGTAGTAAAAATTATATGGGCGCTGGCTACTTCCTTAGCTGCTTTGAAGGACAACTTTTTTTCCTGCATAAGTTTTCTTATAATTTCAAGGCTTAAAAAAGCCGAATGCCCTTCATTTATGTGATACACTGTTGCATTAATTCCCAAAGCCTCCAAAACCCTTACTCCTCCAATACCCAGCAGTATCTCCTGCTGAATCCTGGTTTCCTGGTCCCCACCGTACAAACGTGCAGTTAACCATCTGTCTGATTCATTATTCTGTTCTATATCGGTATCCATCAAATAAAGAGATATTCGTCCAATTTTAACTTCCCATACTTTTGCATAAACCATTCTTCCTGATAATTCAACACTGATAACCACTTGTTTTCCTTCATTATTGAGAGCAGGCTTTAGAGGCAGCCTGGATATGTTAAGGTTAGTAAAAATAGTTTCCTGCCACCCGTCTTTATTGATTCGCTGATTGAAATAACCTTGTTTATAGAACAAACCTATTGCTACAAAAGGAATACCAAGATCGCTGGCAGATTTGCAGTGATCTCCCGATAAAACGCCAAGTCCGCCTGAATATATAGGCAATATTTCACTTAGCCCGTATTCGGCTGAAAAATATGCTATCTTATGATTGCCTATATCCGGATAGTTTTTGTTAAACCAGGTATTATTGTCCGACATATATGAATCAAACGCATTTACGACTTCATTGTATTTTAACATATACACCTTATTGTTTAAAGCTTCTTCAAGTTTATTGCTGCTTACCTCCTGAAGGAAGCTGATAGGGTTTTTTCCTGTTTCCTTCCATAGCTCAGGATCAATATCTTCAAATAAATCTAAAGCATCATGATTCCATGACCACCAGAGGTTGTATGCAATATCTTTTAATTTTTCCAATCTTTTTGGAAGTATTGGAGTTACTATAATTTTACCCGTTAAAAACATAAACATCCTCCAATTAAAATTTTATAGTTGCAGTATAGGCAGTATAGTATATAGTTTTCTTCCATTCATTTATATTATCAATCTTTATCTTTTTATCTCTTTATCCTTAGATTATTATTTTTCTCTTTGATATAAATTATAAAGATATTTATAAGATAAAACAATAAATTTTGTACCACAGCTTTGTAAATAATTTTGTTTGACAGAGGAATTAAGGGGTAAAATAAATATTAATAGTTTATTAATTATCAAATATATATAAATTTGAAAGCATTAGGAAGGAATGATGTTTATGGTAAATGAAAAAGTATTAGAGCTTACAAAAAACAATTTTGAACAAGAAGTAATGAAGTCTAAAGGATTAATGCTGGTTGATTTTTGGGCTGATTGGTGCGGACCTTGCCGTTTAGTGGTTCCTATTATAGAACAATTAGCTGATGAATATCAGGATAAGCTAACAATAGGAAAAGTAAATGTTGATAATGAAGGGGAACTTGCCACCAAGTTCAGGATTATGAGTATACCTACCATAATGTTGTTTAAAGAAGGAAAAATGGTTGAAAGGCTTGTAGGCGCAAGATCTAAAGAAGAATTTAAGAGCATAATTGATAAGTATTTATAAATAAAATTGTGGCGAGAATATTCAAATATTTACCAGTGCCTGTCAACAGATCGGGTATGTTAAAGAGGTAGTGGTATAAAAGGCAATTTAAAAAGTCAAGTCATATCAAATTGATTCATATCAAATTGATATGGCTTTTTTCTTTAAATTTACTTAAAAAGATTAAAAGCTTAAAGAATTATGAAAATTTTTTGTTGAAAAAAAAGGATTTTAAAAAAAACTATTGAATATATAACAAAGAAGGGGGTAGTGGAAATGTCCGGGGAAAAGCGTTTTAGAACGTCATTGTATGGATTTAATAAAGATGATGTAAATAGATATATAGAAAAAATATTACAGGAATTTGAAAGCAAATTAAAAGAAAAAGAAGAAGAAATTGCCAGATTAAAAAGCGAAAATAGTGAACTGAAGGTCAAATATAGTGAACTTTCCCAAAAAGAACAACAGATAAATGAAGATAGGGCAAGAATAGCCGATGTCCTTATTAAAGCAGAAGAAAAGGCACAACTCATTGTAGAGGAAGCTAAAAGACGGGCAAGTGAGGAAAAAAATAGGATTGAGGAAATTATAGAAAAAGAAAAGGAAAAGTTGGTAGATATTAAGGAAGAAATGCGTACCCTTAAAAAAGGTATTGTTACCACTTTGAAAAAATATGAGGCCCAACTTAGCGGAATTATTGGTGAAGGAGAGGGCAAAACAGAGATAGAAAACGGTAAAACAGAGGTAGAAGAGATGTAAAACAGCAAAATGGAATAGAGAGATCAGAGGGCTCTTATTGATATTTTACTTGAAATCTTAGATTAGTTTAAGTATAATATAAGTATAATAATAAATGAGGAATGTAAATAGCATTGTATTGTAGTACACAGAATAATGTAAATAAACAGATAAAGACAATGATAGGGAAGAGTATATATGGAAGCTTTTTAAGAGAGCCGGTGTGTGGTGGAAGTCCGGCAAGTTCCCATATAGAAAGCAGCCCTGGAGTTGCCTCCTGAGAAATAAGGGTTGTGTTCCTTAATGTAGGGAAGGACGTAATTCCTCATGTTATAGAGGATAGGCGTAAAATGCGCTGATTGAGAGGATACTTTAAGTGGCTATGGCTAGTATTAAAAAGGGCCTGTGTTTTTTTAAGTATCAAATAGGGTGGTACCGCGAAATAAACCTTCGTCCCTAGTATGGGACGGAGGTTTTTTGATTTGAGTTATAATTATAGGAGGGATGATACCAATGGATAAAAAAGATATTGATTTTACGCAAGAAATATTGGAAATATTAGAAAATAACAGTAAATATACCGAAGAGCAAATAGCAGTTATGTTAAACAGGAGCGTTGATGAAGTAAGAGAAGCAATAAAAGCACTGGAAGAAAAAAATATCATAGCCGGATACAAAACAGTTGTTAATTGGGAAAAGATACCTAAGGAAGCGGTTACCGCCTTAATTGAGGTAAAAGTAACTCCCCAAAGGGGAGAAGGCTTTGACAAAGTAGCTGAAAGAATCTACAGGTATCCTGAAGTAAAAGCATGTTATCTTATGTCCGGAGGTTTTGATCTTACCGTTATAATTGAAGGCAAAACCTTGAAAGAAGTGGCGTTTTTTGTGGCAGAAAAGTTAGCTCCCTTGGACTCTGTTTTGAGCACATCTACTCATTTTGTCCTTAAGAAATATAAGGAAAACGGTACAATTTTTGAGAGTAAGGAAGAGGACAACAGGGAGGTTGTAATACTATGAATATAGTTGAAATGATTTCGCCGCTGGTAAAAAGTGTGCCTCCTTCAGGAATAAGGAAATATTTTGATATGATAAACGAAATGGAAAATGTCATTTCTTTAGGTATTGGTGAACCGGACTTTGTAACACCGTGGAACATAAGGGAGGCAGGTATATATTCTTTAGAAAAAGGACATACCCATTATACGCCAAACTCCGGATACATTGAGCTCCGTGAGGAGATTTCCAAGTATATTTACAGGAAATTCGGAGTAGAGTATAACCCTAAAAATGAAATAATTGTTACTGTAGGAGGAAGTGAAGCAATTGATTTAGCCTTTAGGGCACTGGTAGGCACAGGTGATGAAGTGATTATTCCCGAGCCTTCTTTTGTAGCATATAAACCCTGTACCATATTTACAGGTGCAACCCCTGTAATTATAAAGCTTAGAGTCGAAGATCAATTCAGGCTTACCCCGGACCTTTTGGAGAAAGCTATTACTCCCCGCACGAAAGTACTTGTACTTCCTTATCCTAATAACCCGACAGGGGCAGTTATGAAAAAAGAGGATTTGGCTAAAATTGTAGAGGTTTTAAAAGATAAGAATATCATCGTAATATCGGACGAAATATATGCAGAGTTGACATATGAGGGTAAACATGTATCCATAGCAAGTTTTCCGGGGATGAAGGAAAAGACCGTTCTTATAAACGGTTTTTCAAAAGCTTATGCCATGACAGGTTGGAGATTGGGATATGCATGCGGACATCCTGATTTAATAGGTGCAATGTTTAAAATTCACCAATATGTTATTATGTCCTCGCCTACTACAGCTCAAAAGGCGGCGATTGAAGCTTTAAGAAACAGTGACAGTGATATAAATACAATGGTAAGGGAGTATAACAGGAGAAGAAGGATAATGGTAGATGGGTTCAGGAAAGCAGGTTATGGTTGTTTTGAACCTCTTGGCGCATTTTATGTTTTCCCGGATATAAGAAGTTCAGGAATGAGTTCCGAAGAGTTTTGTGAAAGGCTTCTTATTGAAGAGAGAGTCCTTGTTGTCCCAGGTACTGCTTTTGGCCAATGTGGGGAGGGATTTGTGAGAGCAACTTATGCAAACTCAATGGAGAATATTATTGAAGCCTTAAAAAGAATTCAACGGTTTGCAAGAAAGGTAAGAATGTAGGGCACATTTTTAAATTTTGAAGAAAATGTCGGAAGTAACATTGCGGAAAGTCTTATAGAGCCTGTTAATCCGACAAGGGATAAGCAAATCAACTGTTCTAAGCAAAATAATTACATTGAAATATTATTAAATCCCATTCAAATTATTTTGCGAGTTTGATTTGCCCCGAAGTGAATTTACAGGCTCTTAAGACTTGGAGCATTTAGTTACCGGAAGCATTTTCTTCATAAAAATAAAATGCGCCCGGAAATGTAAAACTATTTGTTTTTATTTATGGGTTATGGTAAAATTATGTATAAATATTTGCATAGATATGTATGAATATTTTTAAAGAATGGGGTGAGTTATATAGCATTTTCAACCATTATTAAAAAGCTTAGAGAGGAAAACAACTTATCCCAAAAAGATATTGCTGAGTATCTTGGTATTACCCGGCAGGCGGTAGCCGCCTATGAACTTGCAAAGAGAGAACCTGACTATGAAGTGTTAAAGAAACTTGCGGATTTTTTCGGAGTTTCTGTAGACTATTTATTGGGAAGGGTTTCATGCAAGGATATTAATGTCTTGACTGTAGCTAAAAACATTAAATTTATAAAAGGCAATTTAACTTTTGAGGAATTTTCGAAGGACATTTTCCGCAAAACAGGTACAATGATAACGCCTGAAATGTTGGAGCTTTATACCAAGGGAGAGAGAATGCCTTTTATCGGTACAATCAGAGTATTGGCCCAATATGCGTCAGTCCCTGAGTCTTTTTTCTATAGGCACAATACTCCTGAAACATATCATCAGGAGAAAAAGATGTATATGAAAGAGGTGCAGCAACTAGGTGCAGAATATTACCATGGTTTTGACTATACTATACCTGCTGCACTAAATCATATGGATGTTAATTTAGCTCAGTGGGTAATGAATAAAAACAATTTGAAATATATAAGGCTTGCTAAGGAAATGCAAGAATCTGGACTTCCCATAGAAAGCGTCTACTCCATTATTGATGTTTTGAAATCTATTAATAAGGGTAAGGAGTAATAGAGTAATAGAGTAAAAGGGCGCATTTTCAAATTTTGAAGAAAATGCTGGAAGTAACATTGCGGAAAGTCTTATAGAGCCTGTTAATCCGACGAGGGATAAGCAAATCAACTGTTCTAAGCAAAATAATTACATTGAAATATT
>JABUEW010000047.1 GCA_013314855.1 Bacillota bacterium
GCTTGAATTGCAAAGTACTGTTGATTATCAAATGCCATACAGGTTATTACAGTATATGTTGGAAATATGGCGTACCATTTTAAAAGATACGAAGAAAGCAAGGGAAAAAGCTAAGAAAGATTCTAAGAACAAAATAGAAATTGAAACTGAAAACAAAGAAGAAATAGGATTAAGCGAGGAAGATTTCAATCTATTTAGGATTTGGCTTAAAAATGTGATAACTCGTGGAATGCCAAAAGAAAAAGCCGAAGAAATAGAGAAGATAATAGAAGTGAACGAGGAGGTAGATAATATGGTGTATGCTATGGAGATAGCATTACGTGAAAAAATGAAGGAGATGGAACTTAAAGGCAAATTGGAAGGTAAATTGGAAGGTAAATTGGAAGTTGCAAAAAATATGCTTAATGCTGGAATGGATATGGAGCAAATAAGCATATTTACTGAAATTTCTGTAAAAGAATTACAAAGTTTATTGCAGAATTTAAGATAGAAAGAAATTTTTGAGGGTATATGCAGTGTTCGTATATGTTTGTATAGAAAATATTGACAAATTATTGTAAAATAGGGATGAGGTTATGGAGCACTTGTGGGTGTTGGAGCCCGATTCAAAATATGATGTGCCGGACAACAGGCACAATATGAGATATAAATATATTCAAAAATCAGTAATGACACTTGGTAATTTTACCGTTCTCTTTATGCGATAAAATATATGATGAAGATTTTTCATTTACCTTTGCCGATGCGGTTCATCCTGCCAATAAATACAAAAAGTATTTTATTTACCTCGTTTTTATGTTATCCTGTGTGTTGGGAGAAAGTTAAAAGGGAAGTGAAGACATACTATGAGGATAAATTTTCAGGGCGGCGCGTCCGAGGTTGGGGCGAGTTGTATTCTTTTAAATATCGACGGCAGAAATCTGTTATTTGACAGCGGCATCAGGATGGGTGGCAGTGAGATACTACCTGACATGAGCATTATACAGCAAAAAGGCGGCGTTGATGCCATATTTGCAAGCCACGCTCATATGGACCACAGCGGAAGCCTTCCCGTTATCAGCAGGGAGTATCCTGATGCAAACATATACATGACACACGCAACAAAAGATCTTATAAGGGTTCTATTATATGACAGCCTTAAAATAATGGAGAACAGAGAAGCGGAAATACCGGTGTTTGCGGAGGTACATGTTGAAAACATGCTAAAGAAGGTAATTTGCTTTTCACCGGGTTATACATTCAGCCCGTTTGACGATGATATAAGGGTTACTTTTTATAACGCGGGTCATGTGGCCGGTTCAGTCGGAATATATGTTACCGGAAAAGAAGGTGCGTTTTTCTACAGCGGGGATTTTTCGGTATCGCCTCAAAGAAGTGTTGAAGGAGCGGCATTTCCCAGGCTGCGTCCTGACATAGCCGTATTTGAATCTACTTATGGCGACAGACTCCATTCGGACAGGAATATTGAAGAACAAAAACTTATTGAAAAAGTAAGGGAAGTAATACTTTCGGAGGGTAAGGTTCTTATCCCCGCTTTTGCTCTTGGGAGGGCACAGGAGGTCATACTGATACTGAGAAAAGCGATAAACAGCGGACAGCTCCCTGTATTCAACATATATGTGGACGGAATGGTAAAGGATATATGCAGGGTATACAAGCTAAATCCCAATTACCTGAAAAACCAGCTTGCAAAAAAGATATTTAAGGGAAATGAAATATTCTATGATGATAACATAATTGCGGTCACCTGCGGGCATAAACAGCGGGAAGAGATAATATCAAAAGATGAACCCTGCTGTATTATATCCAGTTCGGGCATGCTTACCGGTGGCCCCAGTCAGTGGTATGCCGAAAAGCTGGCTCAGGAGGAAAACAACTACATTGCGCTTACGGGATACCAGGACGAAGAATCACCCGGCAGACAACTGCTCGAGCTCATCGAATCAGAAAAAGAAGACAAATTTCTCAAACTGGGAGACAGAACCGTTCCAATAAAATGCGGCATAGGAAAATACGGCCTTTCCGCACACGCGGACAAAACACAGATAATATCGTTCGCACACTCCCTTGGGGCAAGGCATTTGTTTTTCGTGCACGGGAACAGCGAGACAGTATCCAATCTGGCATATGAAGTACAAAAAGAATACAGAGGGAATGTCTATAACCCTTCAAACGGGGAAGAGTATAAAATAAACGTGAGAAATCCAAGGCAACAGCTGTCAAGACAAAAACCGCCCACCTTAAATAAACTGACAAAGCCCTCCGGCGAGGATATTGAAAAAATATGGGAACTTCTGATTGCCAATGATGGGGACAAACGGGTTTATACAGTTGAGGAGCTGTTCTACTGCTTTAACGGGACAGAAGATTTTACCGAAGAGGATATTCTTAACCTCCAAGACCTGTTGAATGAGAGCGCCTTTTTTGAGCCAGACAGGAAAAAACCGTTCATGTTCAAACCGCTTGACAGGCAAACGGTTGAGGAGCAGGGAAAAGACGGAGAGCATATGGAGGTAAACCGGATGCTGGCGCTTGTTGATGAATACTTTCCCAGGGAAAGCGGTTTATATAAAAAAGGCGCGAGGTTCGAACAGAAAATAGCCGTACTGAGTTTCAATTTCCCCTCTGCTGCTATTTCTAAATACAAGGAAAAATTCAGAGAATTTGAAGAAGTTACGGGATGGAGTGTTGAAGTCAACAGTGAATGCAATCTGATGGAAGCAGAAAACCTGATATCAAAACTTCTTCCCGGTGACGTTGAAATAATGGCACCAGTATCATATTTCAGGACGGATGACCTTTTTAAAGTAAAAGTCAGCAGGGAATTTGAAGATGAGGCTGTGATAAATAAATTCAAGGAAATAACGGGAATGGATATCTGTTTTGAGGTAAAAGGAAAAGAAAACACAGTTCCAAATGCAGCGCCCATAAGGCAGGAAGGACAAATGGAACAAAACCGCGCCCTGCAGCTTATAGAGGAAACTTTTAAAAGTAAAGAGGATAAGCTTTATAAAAAAAGCCTCAAAACAAATGGCAGTGAATCCTTCATTGAGCTTTCGTTTATTTCTCCATTTGTCGGAGAAAGGTATGCTGAACTCATAGAAGAACTGGAGGCGCGGACATGCTGGAACATAAGGATAAACCAGACTCCGAACCAGAATGAAATACTCAAGATTGGCAAGAATATCTTCGAGGGAAAGGGAGTCAATTTGAAAAAAGCCCTTTCATACCTGCCTAAAGAGATGAAGGTCAGGGCAGTAACTTGCGGCATAGATGAGCCGCTTAAAGAGGAAATACAAAAAGAGTTTGCCAAAGCAACAGGTCTTGAAATTGAGATAATATGACATTTAAGCTGTGATAAAGTTGTGCTGTGTTGCATGGGTTTGAGTGCATAACAAAAACAAGGCTGAACGGCAGCAATAGGATTTTTACAGATAAATCAGTTGCGAATTGAAGAATAAGAAAAAGGCTCATTTATGGGCCGCATTTAAACTTGAAATTTTCATGCATTTTGACTCCTAACATTAACACATAAGAGGAAAATTACAGTTGGCTTATAATGACACCAATGATATAATAATCTTGAATATTGTTTATAGGTGAACATTATGAATATCAGGAAACAACTGGAAGAATATATCTTAGATATGGAAAAAGTAGCAAGAACATTTGAAATTGAGCCTTTTGATATATATTTGTTAGGTGGTTCTGCTTGTATATTAGGTGGTTTCATAGATAGGGCAACAAGAGATTTCGATTTTATAGATTTAAATTATCCCTCGAGATTAGGTAAAGTTTTTGTGCAATTGAGGAATTTTGATATGTTAGAGTATGAAAGTACTACAGTATCACCTAAATATAAAGAGCGAGCAATAAAGCTCGAAAAATTTAAATATTTAAATATCTATCTACTATCAGTAGAAGATATTATTGTAAGTAAAATAATAAGACTGGAACAAAAGGATTTGCAAGATATTGATGAACTTATTAAAGTAGCGGATAAAAAACTGATAAATAGAATTATAGATGAAGTTTTAAATAGAAGCGATTTATATGAATCAAAGAAGGAGCAGTTTACAAAGCAGCTTCCTTCATTTCGGGGGAGGTATCATGTATAGAATAATATGTGAAAGTTACAAAAATTTTATGAATGATTTTTTACCGGATAATACATCTGATTATCGTTATCAGATTATGCAACCTTTCAGATTAATTCTGGATACATCTTTGTACATGGAGGAGAAAAATAAAAATAGTGCAGACTTCATGAAATTGGAAGATTTTTTATACAAGATAAAGCGAAACATTAAAAAATATCCCAAATTTAAATCTTTTCTATGGAGCTTAGAATCAAGGAATATATTTGGTAAAAACTATGGAGTACTATCTATCGAAGAGTTTTTAGAACAATTAAAAATTATGGATATGTTTTTGAAATTAGCATATTGGGATTAAATAATAACAAGGATGTAAAATTAACTCAGGACACACGTGAAATGAAAAGGGAGGGTTTGTAACTGAAAAATTTTTATAGAAACCATACAAAAATCTATTATATGAGATAGGAGTTGAAATAGTGGTGGACATTTTACAACTAAAAATCACATTGAAGTATGTTAAGCCTCCAATATGGAGGAGAATCCAGGTGCCGGACGATATAACTTTCTACAAGCTCCACAGGATAATTCAGGAGGCTTTTGGGTGGCAGGATTATCATTTGTTTGAGTTTGACTGCAAAGGTATATCCATTGGTAAACCGGACAAAGAATACAGTGACGATATTAAAAATGCGACCCGCATAAAAGTGACTGACTACCTCAAAGAGAAGGACAAGGTGGTTTATACTTATGATTTTGGCGATAACTGGCAGCATGAAATCGTTGTTGAGAAGATATTACAGACGGAGGCAGGAGTGAAATACCCAAGGTGTATTAGTGGCAAACGCAGTTGTCCACCTGAAGATGTCGGCGGGGTGCCGGGGTATGAAGAATTCCTGGATGCAATCATGGACCCGGATCATCCTGAGCATGAAGAAATGATTGAATGGGCTGGCGAGGGCTTTGACCCTGAGAGGTTCAACATAGATGATGTCAATAAAATATTGGAAAGGATAAAATAAGAATCCGGTAAAAGAAAAGCTTTTTGTTTACGGGAAGACAGGATGGAAGGATAAGACAAATTAATACTAATGATTTGATGGAGATTTTATGATTGCAATTTTAATGACTGTTTTGAAAATAATATTGTTTATATTTGTGCTTCTTGCTGTATCTTTTCGTATTACCAAATTACTCACTATTTTGGAGAATTGATGACCGCAATTAAGAAAAAAACTAAACTCACTATAGGTATCCCATAATTAAGCATTGCTTTTTTCGATTGTCTATATCCTAGCCAATCCGGATATTTTTTTTCAACAATAACAGCTATCATATGAATAATAAAGTATAGGTCTTAGGCAATACATCCTTAAGTTCCTCGTTCTCAGCTTCAATAGCTTTCACAGCATCGTTCACTGCTCTTCCAATGTTTTCACCTTCAGGCAATTGAAGCAAATAGGAATATCTGGCTTGCTCCGGCAAGTACATTACACCCCTGGCTTGATAATCCGCATTCCCTATTGTCCGCCTGGAATTTCTGGCACCCACAGCCTTAGAAAGCTCATTTTCAATAACTTTGAAAAGGAAAGGGAGACCCAAAATTGAATCAACTATCATCATTCGTCTCTAAAATCCGTGATAACCCTTGAAATACTTTATTTCTCATTAAGAAACACTTCCTTCTAAATGATCTTATCCCGGCTTTCTGGGTCCATATGTTCTTTAAGCGTTTCGGTAGAAAAAGAAATTACTCATTATCTTCATTATCATTAGCATACTTTTCCAACAAAATTATATCATTTTCGACTATCTCAAACTTCAGGTCCTGCTTCACAGACTTTTTCATATATGCTTTCCATTGTAAGTGTTTATCAGGAAGCAGTTTGAATTCCTCTGTATGGGTGCAGACATATCCTGCTAGCAGCAGGATTAAATGTCATAGAAAAACCGTGTTTTAGCATAATTCAATGCCATAATATGTATAACATTTTCTGGTAGATAGCAATATTGATATAGAGAATCTTGAATGAAGGAAATAGAAAAAATACCTACCCAATATGCTTGAATTATAAGGAGAAGCACCCAAAGGCACGCTTCGTTCAAGAACTCTTTCAGTGTGCTCTTGATACCTTGCTTCCTTGGTCTGCATCTTTACCGGATTATTGCAGAGCGCCTGTTAAAAATATACAACAGCCCCTACATAAATGATAGGTAGGGACCGTTTGACGTTTACCTTATATTTCCTGCTTATCAACCAGAACCCCTCCGGCAAATCCCGTATACTCATCTAAAAACCATTCTGCTGCTTTGGTCATATAAATAGATATTTCGTCTCCTTTAAATGCAAAAGTTATTTTTAGAGTTCCTAAATAATAGTCTGTTATGTAAACTAGCATATTGAGCTTATGTTCCTCAACCCATGCTGCAGAAGCCAAGCAATTGTATTCTTTGCCCGATGCCGTTCCAATTCTTTCTCCGTAATAATGCTTTTCCGGGAAAGGTCCTTCTACTTTCCTTCCAATACCAAATCTTAGCTCATGATGTCCTGTTGCATTTTCATATTCCCATATACCTTCATTGCCATTAAAAACTAAGCGCATTTTTGAGATATTCATCGGGTTTTCATTTAAGGTAAACCATTTGCCATTGATCTTTTGTACATATGAAGATGTAAGATTTCCTTGTTGAGGCAAAATCTTAAGAGTTTTGATTTTTTCCTTCAGTTTATTATATCCCTCAGTGTCTTCCGGCAACGGCGAATCACTAATTTTATTGTATATTTCTTCATAAAAGGAATCAACGATACCTTCTCCGGTAGGGCCCGCACCTTGAGTATCAGATATACAGGCAAATATTAACTCTTTATTGGGATAACAAAATGCAAGTTGCGATCCCATTCCTCTGAAAGCAAATCCATTTTCTCTTTCCATCCATATTTGATACCCATATCCGTCTCTACCTGTAAGTGAGTTATCAATTTGTTTTGATGTAGCTGCACTAATATATTCTTCTGATATTAGCTGCTCATCATTCCAGCGGCCTTTGTTCATGCATACATAGGCAAGTTTAGCCATGTCTTTTAACTTGCATATAACTCCGGAACCGCCCCATGATGTGCCTTCCGGTGTTTTTATACACCAGGCATCTTTAGAAAATCCTATAGGATCAAGCAATTTATCGCGCATATATTCCAGGAAAGGAACTCCGCTAATTCTCTCTACAATAGTGTTGAGAATAACAGTAGCTGCTGTGTCATAAGAAAAGATCGTTCCTGGAGGGTGAGACGGCTTCTTGTTAAAAAATGTTGCAGCCCAGTCATCATCATGGCGTGTATAGGAATTTGTTGAATGAGGAGTTGCCATCATTAAAAGATCTCTTACTGTTGCTTGTGCCAGATATGGGTGTATGTCCTGGGGTGCTTTATCTTCAAAGAACTGAACAACCTTGTCCTCCAGCTTTAGTTTTCCTTCATCAACCATTAATCCTATGGCCAGAGATACAAAGCTTTTACTTACTGAATACATGCGGTGCATGCTGTTTTCTGAATAGGGTGCCCAGTAACCTTCGGCAGCTATCTGCCCTTTCCGCAGTATTAAAAAACCGTGCATGCAGGTTTGCTGCCTGTCTATTCTTTCAAGGAAATTAAGAATTGCAGAAGAAGGAATACCCAAGCTTTCGGGGGAATGAGCCGGTGTAAACAACTCGTTTTTACTCACAAAGAACACTCTCCATTATAATTTTATTTTTTTGTTGTTCATTGGCATTAAAGACCATTACCATTACTTATTATATCATAATATTACTATTATTACTATCCCAACTCTATTAAAAACAATTTATGTATTTTTCTTTCTCATAGAAGCCTAGATAAGAACATGGTACGGGAAATTGGCAAATACATATCAAAATTCGGTATTGATATTTACTTAGGCGAAAACGATCAAGAACTGCAAAAAGCTGATACTGAAGGTTTAGACAAATAATGAAACTGCTTTTTTTCTAATAAGCTTTATCAAGATTGTATTTTTACTGGTATAACCAATTTTATTATGACCATTTGAATATCAAATTCAAGAAGATATAAAGTTAACTTGAAAGTAGGTTTAATAGGGATAGAAGGTTTTTTTAATTTGTTGGGGAGGTGGTGGATATGGAAGATGGCTGGTGGACAGTTTTTGCAAATCATCATTTAAGGGAAAAGCGGAAATATCTCGAAGAAAAGCCTGAATATTTGAAGGAAATACTTCAGTACGGAAGCGAAAAAGCAAGAACTGAAGGAGCGAAAACTCTTGAGAAAGTCAAAGAGGCAATGAGTATACGGTATTTTTAATATTTCAATGGGGGGCAGAAACCATCTGCCCCTATTGAAGCCCTCACTATTCAATAACATCTTTGGATGAAATTAAAAAATACACTAAGAACACACCACATATGAAAGAGATAAATCCATACCCGCCAAAAATATCAAACCTTGATGAGAAAAAACCAAAACCTAAGCCTGCAATGATAATTGTTGCTCTTAATCCCAAGGACTGAAACGAATCAATGGTCGCTCTCATGGAAGAATCAATCCAATGATGCAGATATCCGGTGGTTATTGGTTCTATAATACCTGATACAATACAAACCAGGAAAATTACCAACAGGCTTGAGTATCCTTTAACTGCGTAAATGATTTTGTTTCTTTCCGGGACAAACAGCTTGCTTTCAAGATCCTGGAAATAATACTTTATACCGCTGATTCTGACAGTGGAAAGGTTTATATTTGTTTTGATCCTTATACACCGGATCGGAGCAAGTTCACCCATTTCAACAGCCGTTTTCAGGTCCAGTTTATGTGCGACATTTTTGAATAACTCCGGCAAGTCCTCACCGTCGGTTCTCTCGGGAGTTGCCGTAAGCCCAAGGGTAAATTTCGGTTTGAAATATCCAAGTATCTTCCTGTATACAACATTTTCCTGCAAAACAAAACACAATACAATGATCCTCAGGACCTCTTCAGGAAAATTTCTGGCACTTACGTTATCTCAGTTTTTAAGCTGAAATTTTACTGTGTGACACTAATTGCTTTTTAAAAAGCATTTGCCGGCAAAACTGCAACAAATATATATGCTGTTCTTTTTTCTCCTGTTGATGGTTCCGTATAATACATTTTTTGCCCTGCCCAATCCACCTGCATCTCTTCGCCTGCTTTGTGTTCAATATGCATTGATAGATTGTTGTCTTTTTTGAATTTCCTGTATCTTTCACAGAATTGCGTATACATTTCTTTTTCATCTCATAAAAAACATATGCATTTTGTTAAGGGTTTCAGGGGACTTCCCCCTGACAAGCGAACTTGGGCACACAGGTTCAGTGCTTGCCAAAACATGAGATACACTGCCTTACGGCAGGATACAAGCCGAAAAAAGAATAGATGGCATGGTGCAAAGCCTTGTTCTTTTCGGCTCATATGCCATATCCTTTTGAAAAAAATCCCTCACTGTCCATTTCATTTTATGGTCAAAACCGGACGGGGTCTTGCTCAAAAATATGTCTCCCTATTAATCAGCAAATTTTTGGGGCATTTGTTGACCCCCCTGGGGAAATTTTTTTGCAAATATGGCTGTATATCCTATTGCGAACTTTTTGAAGTTTTGCTTACAAGAAAAATGCCAGTATCAGCAGGAAATATCCTGATGACACTGGCACTGTCCGAACTATATGTTATAGTATTATATGCTTTGTGATTAAACGTATGATACTGATATGGATGTACACTGAGATAGCTATCATTGTTACCTAAATGTTTTTATTACAGATTCACAACATATAACATAAATAAGTTATAGAAGAATCCTCATACCCAAAAACTAAGACAATAGGCAAGCTTTCTGCCATTCTATGTTTTCTTGCACTTAAGCTGTCTAATGTCAGACGGTACAGTACGGATGATATATGGTGTATGGATAGGGGAGTCGGATTATTCGCCGGTCTAAACGTGTTACCAAAAGCAGCTTGGTTTAGTTCATATTCAAGTAGTATTACCAGAGAGATGAATATCTCTTTTTTGAAGAGCTTGTACTTAATACGGAAAGAAGAAGGGCTCTTATCCGATACAGTAAACATAGACTTTACAGCCATACCCTATTGGGGAGATGATGATCCCTTTGAAAACAACTGGTCACCAGTTCGATTCTTGTTGAGGGCTCCACATTTCAGAGGTTTGGATTATTGCATTTACTGTAATCTTACTGTAATTTCAAAAATCCAGACAAGGGAAAAAGCAAGGATATAAAAGTCCCTGCTTTATATAGCCTGTCCGGTGAAACCTGGGAACGGGTAGAAATCATAGTCTGATATGTAATAAGAATAATGGTGTTGTATATCATTATGAAAGTCAGCTTGTCGGCGATTATGATAAAGGACGGACCGAGAAAGAAATTATTGAGATTATAAAATACGGAATGCGAGGAAATGGCATATGAACGTAAACGGTATCCATATTATCTGTCCAGTCTGCGGTGAGATTGATAAATCCTTAGTTGAAATTTATAACATAAAACTGCGCAAGCAAGATTTTGCAATGTCGCCGATATTGCCAACTTGTAAACAATGTACCTCTGAAATTGAAATAAATAATTCTCCAAAATGGGCAATTGAGAATCTGAACGAGGAAATGTTCCAGCCATTGTTTTCTTATTATGGAAGGGCATCGGTGTCACCGGTATACACTTTTACAGCAATGCTAATTCAGCTTGAAAAAGGATATTCGGACCGGGAGATGGAAGAAGAGACAAGGTTCGATGATCGTGTGAAATATGGGATAACAGCGCCGAGGGATTTTGACGGAATAGATGCGGTAACCTTGTGCGACCACAGGAAACGATTTTTTATGAGTGATATAGGTAGGAAAATATTATTAACTACGATCAATCAAGCTAAGGAAGCAGGGATATTTGAAAAGGTTTGAAAAGGTTTTAAACAATCCAGCCAAACGGATCACCACCCTGCACTCTTTTAACGATATTATTGCCATAGTTTTCTACTTACAAGCATAACTCTGGCTCCAAAGTTTTGCACAAAAAAAAGAAGTTGACAAAAGTATGTTATTAATATATAATTATAATACAACTGCAACACAAATTCATTACAAAATATGATAAGGAGGTTCTTAGCATGGCACAAAGCAGCTTAATACAAGTTAGAGTTGATGATGTTCTTAAAAAAGAGGCAGAAAAGCTTTTTAATGATTTGGGCCTTGATGTACCGTCTGCTATACGCATTTTTTTGAAGCAATCTTTGATTCATAATGGAATACCATTTGCAATTACACGAGCGGATGATTTTTATAATGAGCACAACCTGCAAGTTCTGAAAAAATCCATACAGCAACTTGATAATGGAAGAGGAAAAGCCCATGAGTTGATTGAGGTGGGCGATGAAGATGAATAAGATTTGGTCCGATGAAGCGTGGAAAGATTATCTGTATTGGCAAATGCAGGATAGAAAGACTTTAAAGAGAATAAACTTAATTATACAGGATATTGAACGCAATGGATATGATGGGATTGGCAAGCCTGAACCATTAGGAGAAAACTGGTCAGCTAAATCACCTTCGAACTATTCATACTAAAGCTATAAGCATCATTCGGGTGAGAATAAATTTTCCTCCTAACACCAACCCTTCCCAAGAAGAAAGCAGAATGATATAATTAGAATAGAAAATTAAAGTAAACGAGCCTCTGAGGAGGCATTTGAGAAGGGCTTCGAAGAAGTTATTAGCAGTGTTCTTCGAAGAGTCTACGAAGTGTATTACCAGTTAAATACTGGTAAAATAAATGCTCCTGACACGAGCCTAATGGCTGTGAAGAGGAACTATTATACAAGGAGTGTTTGGAAGATAAATCAAAAAGGTTTTAATAAAAAGTATGATATAATTATATTAAGGGTGAAATTAAATGTACAAGTGTACAAGAATAATAATACTGGTATATTGAGGTGAAAAACTATGTTGGCAAATAAAACTTATAGTTTGAATATCCCTGACGAGTTTATAAAGATAATTGATAAGACAGGGTATGGGAAGTCCTTAGATGAGAAATTTAGGTTATCTTTAGCAATAGGACTTTTTATAGATAAATCAGTTACATTGGAGAAAGCTGCAGAACTTGCAGGAAAGCATCTGGCAAATTTCATTGATATATTAATCAGTAGAAACATTCCATGGATGGAATATACAGAACAACATGTTGAAGAGGATGATTTTGCAATTATGAAATATCTGGAGGATAAATAAGGTGAGCAAGATAATTAGTAACACCGGTCCTCTTATTGCATTATCCATGATTAACAAATTGAATTTATTATGGGAATTATATGATGAAGTCTATATTCCAAAATCCGTGTATAACGAAATTATCAATACAGAGGATGAGAATGATTATGGGAAACAGGAAGTAAAATCAGCAGTAAAAAGTGGGAAAATCATAGTATACAATGTAAATGATAAAGAATTGATTGGGAAAATTCTTGGCAGAATGCATATAGGTGAAGTTGAAACCATTGTTAGTGGAACCGAACTTGGCGCAAGTTTTGTTTTAATAGATGAAAGAACAGCAAGAAATAGTGCCAAATCTTTTTTATTAACTCCTATTGGTACATTAGGTATTTTAAGAATTGCAAAGCGAAAAGGTAAAATAGAAAAGATAAAACCTTTGATCGATATATTGTTAAAAAAAGGTTACAGAATATCAAAACTCATATGTGATGATATTTTAAAAAAAGAAAAAGAGATATAAAGGCTTCTATAAATAAATCATCGTCGAATAAATCATCGTCGATTCTTGACAACATATCAATATTTCGATAAAATATGAATATAATAAAGACGGAGGTGGACGAAATGCCAATAATTAGGCCAAGCTCAGACTTAAGAAATAACTACAATGAAATTTCTGAGTTTTGCCATAGATACAATGAACCAATATATATCACAAAGAACGGTACAGGAGACCTTGCGGTTATGAGCATTGAAACATATGAAATGCTTGTTGGGAAATTTGAGTTATATGCTATGCTTGAAAAGGGATTGGACGATGTTAAACATGGTCGTGTAAAACCTGCAGGAGAAGTGTTTGCAAGGATAGAAAGCAGGCTAAGGAAATGATGGAGTATAATCTGGTTATTTCAGAAGCTGCTGAAGCGGACCTTGATGGAATTGCAGACTATATTTCATATGAGCTAAAAGAGCCAATTACGGCTTTAAAGCAGCTTGAAAGAATACAGGAGGCTATGGCGACTTTGGAAGAACTACCGGAGCGTCATAGCCTTGTCCAGGATAAATACCTGGCAGCGAAAGGAATAAGGAAGCTGCCGATAGATAATTACCTGATATTTTATACCGTGAACAAAAGCACAAATACAGTTAGCATTGTCCGTATTCTGCATGGTAGGCGTGATTGGGAAAGTATATTATAGTGCCTATCCTGCTTCTCGTGAGCGTGGTGAACTAGCAGTTGTGAAAGGACACAATTACAGGACTATGGTCTATAGCCTTGAAATAGGCGATGTTATCGGAATCATCGACGGCAGGACAAAAGAGGATGTCATGGATTTTTCGATGACAATATACTCTTTTAGGGCAATTACGCCTATACTTTAAAATTATGTTATTTCACAGTCATTCTTACAAACTCTTCGGCTGTAACTATTCTTGTATCGCCATATTCTTTTAAACGAAGCAAGTGCTGGTCGACTGATACTACAAACTTGCAACTGCCTGCTATAGAACATTCCAGGAAAATATTATCTTTTAGATCATCTTTTATTATATCTGCTTTTTGCAGAGGATATGCCATTATTATATGCTCAAGAGATAAAAATTTGTTTAGCAGGTCCAATCTTTCTTTCACGCTATGTCCTTGGGCAATATATATGTTGACGGTGAAAGACAGTCAGGCAGCAAGCACATAATTGAAAACCAGGAAAATGACAGAAGAGATGCTATCTTTTGATTAATCATACATCCGCAGTGGAATTCGGACGCATAATACTTGCAAGCAAGGTTATAAAAATTGTTCCTGTAACAGCGGAAAGATGGGAAAATTCATGGAATCTCTTTGTCAAGTACAGCGATAAAAATTTTTTATTTACGGATTGCACCAGCTTTATAATAATGAAAGAGTTGGGTTTGAAAGAAGCGTTTACTTTTGACAGGCATTTCCAACAGATGGGGTTTTCTTGTGTTCCATAGGCTTCTATCTTCCATAACGAAATCAAGGCGGGAAAAATTTTTGTAATGCGTATTCTCCAAAACTTCTATCCATGTCTTTCCACCATCTCTGGTACAATATAATATTCCTTCAGAAGTCATAACCCAGCCTGTTTTGAGATTAATAAAATCGAAGTCCTGTGCTGCAATCCGATTCTTTGAATGAATTGGTATTGTAGCTTCCCAACTTTTGCCGCCATTATGAGTATAATAAAATATATTATCGTAATTGTCCGGCTGACTAGTATATATAGAAATAGGTACACATACTATTGGATAGTGTCATAGGGGACTGTACCTCAATATCCGGGTGGGTACCATCCGATAGAGTATTAACGACAATATTATTATCTTCTTGAATTTCACCGGCAAAATCATTGTTGGTTGCTTCCTGCATACTACAGGAAGCAGTAAAAAGAATTATAATAAATGTAATAACAATAGAGTAATTTATCCTTTTCACATACCATCACCCTTTCTGTTTGGAGATAACTTTCAAAATATAGGCCTTATTTAAAGTCAGTACATCTTCTTTACTATTTTTAACGTAGCAGTCCAAGAAGTATCATATTTACGACAAATCCTATGTTACCAAACGAAATAAAAGGCAAAATTACTACGAATGGCGCAATAATACCGATACGGTATATGTTATCACTGTAACCGGCGTACTTATACTTATAGAAGTTTAACAGAATGGCGTCAATATTCTTGCACTGTGGAAATATGGATTAAAGTCATCATAATCACTCTTGTTTCTAAATAGAGAAGCGCTTTGTATCATTTTGGATGCAGAAATATTAAGGACATAGCTTTTTCATACTTATGTCTGAATTATACTATGATTTGGCTATAAAATTAATGATTCCCAATCCTGAATACTATAAAATCAAAATAATTGCTTTAACACTATGCCGGTTTTACGGGGAAAGAAAATGACTCAGCCGGATCTTGCAGCTATGCAGGAGTTAATGCAAAAGTTGACATATGTAATATACAGGAGGGAAAGAAAGTGACAGGGTCAAGTACTATAAATGAACGGAAAAAAAGATGGTTGAAATTATTGTCAGGAGAACTGGCCAATAGATGCATGTTTCTTATTGAAGTTGAAGATAGTATCAAGCCTAGGCCATTATTGTGGAGAGAAAAGAAAAGAGAAAGAATCGAATGGATATCGGAAAAGTATTCAAAACAGATGGAAATGCTGGAATGGCTGGACGACGACAGAATACCTTTCCTTGATATGCTTACCGGGACTGAAATTTTTGCTGAATGTTTTGGATGTCAAGTTTATCTTTCCCATGATAATATGCCTTTTGCACTCCCGCTGATAAACAGTGCCGGTGACGTTGCAAGGCTTAAGCAGCCTAAACTTGAAGATACACCTCTTATGTATCTTTTTGAAATGGCCGACGAATTGTCAATATTTGCAGGAAAACAGGCAGTGTTCAAGCTTCCGGATATTCAGAGCCCTATGGACGTCGCTGCATTGATATGGAATAAGAATGATTTTTACATTTCCCTGATTGATGAGCCGGAAGCGGTTAAAACATTGGCCGGTATGGTTAAAACTCTTATGCTGGAGTTTCTGGACGAATGGTTTATCCGATATGGAAGGGAGTTTATTGCACATTTTCCCGATTATTACATGCAACAGGGTTTGTCCGTGTCGGTTGATGAAATTGGTGTGATTAGTAAAGAGATGTTTAAAGAATTTTTTCTTCCGGAGCTGGTTGATTTATCAAATCATTACGGGGGATTGGGGATTCATTGTTGTGCAAATGCTCGGCATCATTGGGAAAGTTTTAAAATGATTCCAAATTTACAGGTGTTGAACCTTTGCCAGCCGGAGAATATTCTTGCCGAAGCGTACGGTTATTTTGGAGGACGGTTTGTCCAGATGCATTCATGGTACGAAAAAAGGCCTGTGTGGGAGAAAGTCAGCGGCTTTCCAAAGGATAGCAGGGTAGTATTGCAGTTGTTGGCGGAAAACAGGGATGAAGCGCTTCGGGTTTGCGAAAAATGCAAAATTGCATGCGGAAGACAATAAACGGATTATTCGGGCAAGACCGGCTTTTATAAGCAGCATCTGTTTTGCTGTCTGCGTTATATAAACCGCAATTGAAAACAACTACTGAAATGCTATCATTTGCAAGTAGAAACCAAGTAGTAGAAACTGGAATTTGCTGAACTTATTCCTGGCCGATATGGGTATGGAGCTTTCTATAGGAGGTTGGCGTCATACCGGTAAAGGATTTAAACTGTCTTGCAAAATATGAGCTGTCATTGAATCCGGCTTCCATAGAAATTTCCATTATGTTCATTTCCGTTTGCTTGAGCAATGAACATGCCTTTTCTATTCTTAATTTAAGGATGAAATTATGTGGAGAAATATTGTAGCTGTTTTTAAACACCCTGCAAAAGTGCCGTCTTGACAGGCATGCCATTTTTGCGAGCTTTGTAATATTGATTTTTTCGCTGAAGTTGCTCTCAATATATGAGACAACGGTTGCAATATCAAAAAAGCTGGTATTGGACGTGCTCAGAATTTTTGTGTATAATCTGGACAGATACACTATCAGTTTGATCAAACATGAAATAAACATGGATTGATAGCCGTCCTCCTTTTTGGAAAACTCCATATTTATCTCGTTGATTATTGTCATTACATATTTCAGGGAAAAGTAGTCCAGGTGAAGCCGGCTTTTGAACTGATGCGCTTCTCTGTAATACGGTTCAAGGATAAATAATGCCTGGAACCCCGCAAGCTTTCTTAAATCGGGAAATCTTGAAAACAGTGTGTTGTCCTTGAACATAATGTTGCATATTAGTAAATGGTTTACTTCCCGGAAGCCGTGCGAAACAGTACTGTCCGTTATGACATACACATCTCCCGCTCCTATTCTGTAGCTGATGCCATCAACTATATGCACCGCTTTTCCGCCAAGGATGATAAATATTTCATAGAAGTCGTGCGAATGGACGAAATAATCCTCTGTTATCTCACCATACATGATATTGTACGGAAAGTCCATACTGCTGTTTTCAAGATCTTTCAAATAAACTTTTTTACTCATGTCCGGGTTATACTACTTCCTGGCAAAAAAATCGCGGTATTCATGATTTTGTGTTTTGTAGCTGGGTGTAACAGTTTGTTATCAAACACTACGGGCAGTTCAGGGGAAACCAGTGCAGGCACAAAAAATATTCAAAATTCGCAAGAGGTTCCGAAGCCAATTACATTTACCTATTTCAGGGGTCAGTCAAACAATGTGGATCCCTATCCTGATAATGAATTTGCCCGGTATGTAAAAGAAAACACGGGTGTCACAATAGAGGTAGAGGATGTGATTGGCGACTTGGACACAAAAATCGGTGTCATGATCGCAAGCAATAGCTACACCGACTTTTTGTACGGTGTTGACAGACACTATAAATTCATCGATGCAGGTGCATGTGTTCCAATGAATCAATATATTGAAAAGTTCGGAGAAAACACGAAAAAAGTATATGCCGGTCACATGAATGATATAAAATGGGATGACGGAAACGTATATTTTCTTTCTCCCACAAGAGAGGATGCGAAATTGAGGGAACCCGACGCTGCCATGTATATACAGAAAGCCATATTGAAAGAGTTTGGCTGGCCCAGGGTTGAAACTGTCGATGATTACTTCAATCTGCTCATCAAATATAAGGAAAAATACCCTGAAATTGATGGAAATACAACCATTCCTTTCTCTATAGTTACGGACAGCTGGAGAATATTTACTCTGTATAATCCTACAAGGTATCTGTCCGGACGGGATAACAACGCGCTTGATGTTGATGATGAGACGCTCGAATGCCGCGTACCCGTAGCCGAAGACTGGCAGAAAAGGTGGTATCTGAAGTTGAATGAGCTTTACAATATGGGGCATCTGGATAAGGAATGCTTCTCCATGACCTACGATAAATATATTGAAAAGCTCTCAACCGGAAGAGTACTTGGAATGCATGATTATTACTGGCAGATACTGCCTGCTCAAAACTCTTTGGTTCAACAAGGGAAAACCGATAGGTTCTTCGTTCCGCTTCCCATTACATGGGATGAGAGTATCGAAGAGCATTATATGGACGCTCCTACTTTTGGAAACAGAGAGGGTGTAAGCATATCAATCAGCTGTAAGGACCCTGAAAGAGCGTTTAAATTCATTGACTGGCTTCTGAGTGAAGAGGTGCAGAAAAGGATATATTGGGGGATAAAGGACAAAAACTATTTTGTAGATGAAAAAGGCAAGTATTATATAAAGCATGACAACCAGACCACGGAGGTTCAGGCGGCGCAACTGGAGGCCGAAAGGAGGGACGGAAGGAGTTTGTTCTACTACCCATGGCCCAGGGGGGCGACTTCACAGCTGTATTCGGATGGAAACCCGTGGTCTCCTCTGGGATCAAGGGATGAAGTCTACGCTGATTACAAGGATTATGAAAGAGAGTTCCTTGATGCATATAATCTAAAAACGTATACCGATATGTTTAATGCACCCAAGAAACGTCCATTTGGATACCTGTGGTTGTTCAGCATACCTTCGGACTCCGAGGCCAACTTAATAAATATAAAAATGAGTGAGATAGACAGGGAGTGGATAACCAAGTGCATAACTGCCAAACCGGAAGACTTTAACAGACTTTGGCAACAATATGCAAACAAGCTAAAAGAACTGGATCTTTCAAAAATTGAAACGTGGTATGAAGATACGATTAGGAATTACGTAAGCAAACATAATTAGTCTAAATCTTCAGCCGGGCGGTATATTGCAGTAAACTGCCCGGCTGTCGTATGGTGTGTTCCATAGCATCGCATAAACAATGGGTGATTCTTGAGGGGGGATATATTTGTGGCTATAGCTGACAAAGCTTTTGCAGGAAATGCCGTATTGATACGAAAATATGAAAAAAAGGCACTCCGGAGGATTATAAAGAAGCAAGGTTCTTTGATTCTTTTAACAATCCCTTACCTGGCCCACATGGCTATTTTTTTCTATTTGCCGATATGGGGCTGGTTCATGGCTTTTTTCGATTATAAGCCCACGTACGGTTCAAAAATATTCAGAGGCAAATATGTAGGACTCAAATATTTCAAAGAACTGTTTTCCGATGATATTTTTTTGAGAGCTCTCAGGAACACACTGGCAATGAGTGTGCTGAAAATGCTTTTTGGCATTACCTTTGCAATACTTCTGGCGCTGATTATAAACGAAATTCGAAACAGACTGTGCAGAAAACTAGTCCAGACCATATCCTACCTTCCCCACTTTATATCATGGGTGGTGGCTGCAAGTATAATCACATCAGTGTTGTCGTATGATGGTATATTTAATGAGCTGCTGGTCAAACTTAGGGTTATAAGGGAGCCGGTTATATGGATGGGAAGAAAGGAGTGGTTCTGGTGGATCATTGCTTTAACCGATGTGTGGAAAGAAGTCGGATGGAATGCGATCATTTACCTGGGCACTATGACTGCAATCTCACCTTTGTTGTATGAAAGTGCCGAAATAGATGGTGCAACCAGGCTGCATAAAATCCGGTATATTACCTTGCCCGGCATTATGCCTGTGGCATCTCTTATGTTTATTATTCAGTGCGGCTTTCTTATTAATTCCGGTTTTGAGCAGCAGTGGCTGCTGAGTAATCCTTCCTTAAAGGAAATGTCGGATGTTATTGACCTGTTTGTCATACAATACGGGATTGCACTAGGCAGATACTTGTATACAACGGCAGCAGGCATTTTTAAATCGGTTATCAGCGTTATTCTTCTTCTTGGAACCAATGCGGTCAGCAGGAAATTAACCGGAGTAAGGGTGGTGTAGTTGATGAAAAAAACAGGAGACAAAATAAATTTCGAGAATATTTGCATAAATATATTTATATTTGTTTCCATGACAGTTCTCGTGATCGCCATATTATATCCTCTGATCAATATGGCTGCATATTCTCTCAATGATGCGGTTGACGGATTGCGTGGGAAGTTGTATTTGCTGCCGAGGAAATTTACTTTATATAATTACAGGTATTTGCTTTCGGATATTCAAATATACAATTCGTTGAAGATTACGGTATTGAGAACGATGTTAGGATCGGTAACTTGCGTGTTGTTTTCTACTCTTTTAGCTTACATTCTTAGTAAAAGGGATTTTATACTGAGAAAAGCCGTTACGTTTCTTGTCGTGTTTACCATGTATTTCAGCGGAGGGATCATACCCATTTATATTCTTTACCAGCAGTTGGGGCTTATCAACAACTTCCTTGTTTATATCATTCCCGGTTTTGTGAGCGCATTTTGTGTCATATTCCTGCGATCCTACATTGAAGGACTTCCCCTGGAAATTGTCGAGTCTGCAAAGATAGATGGAGCAAAAGAATTGACGATATTTGCCCGTATTATTGTTCCTATGATCATCCCCATGATTGCTGTTGCAGTTTTGTTTACCGCAGTCTACCAGTGGAATTCCTGGTATGACGCATACATATACGCACCGAAAAAAGACCTTAGCACTCTTCAGCTTGAGCTTATGAAGAAGCTTCAACAACTAACATTCAGAGTAGAAAACACCAACAGCTCCGAAATAGCAACTAGAGGAAGTGGTGCCAATTCTATTACTCCAAGGGCGGTTCAATACACAATGACGATTATTGCAGCCCTCCCTGTTATATTAATTTATCCCTTTTTGCAGAGATATTTTGTTACAGGTCTGACTATGGGTGGAGTGAAGGGATGAATCCTTCTCATGCTTGGCAAAACATCGGCAATCTATCCCAAAGGCGGCGCCGATTGCATCGGTCACTTCGTTATTGCAACTATCCTCCAAATCCTCCAACCCAAACCAAATTTATTTGAATCGCAGGATTCCTTCAATTCATCAAGGTAGTAATAATATATACTGTCAAATAACTTTATGCCGTATTGCTGATAAGACTGAGCCAATGCTTCAATTCCATCATTAAACATTCACAATACAATAAATTTACTTAATGAAAGCAGGTAGAACAAATACACAAATAGAATAAATTGGTTGGTTTATAGAGACAGCAGGAATGTTTAATTTTATTGAACAAGACCTGGCTAAAATGAATAGATAAACCTTATAGAAAAAACTATAATAAATATAGTAGTACATATATTTAACACAAAAGGAGTTGTTTTAACATTGGGAGAATACTCGGAATCAAAAGAACCGGAAGTTCCTGAAGATGTCGGCGAGGTGCCGGGGTATGAAGAATTCCTGGATGCAATCATGGACCCGGATCATCCTGAGCATGAAGAAATGATTGAATGGGCTGGCGAGGGCTTTGACCCTGAGAGGTTCAACATAGATGATGTCAATAAAATATTGGAAAAGATAAAATAAGAATCCGGTAAAAGAAAAGCTTTTTGTTTACGGGAAGACAGGATGGAAGGATAAGACAAATTAATACTGATGATTTGATGGAGATTTTATGATTGCAATTTTAATGACTGTTTTGAAAATAATATTGTTTATATTTGTACTTCTTGCTGTAGTTTTTATTGGAAGGACAGTTTATCGTTTTATAACTGTGATTTCAGCTTCGAAGAAGGGAAAAATATTTACAATAGAAGGACGGGAAATTTGCTTCTCCCTTCTTGAAGCAGGAAAGATTCAGTATAATTCCTGTATGAAGATTGCAAAACAAGGTAAATGTCCCTGTTCACAATATGTAGAGTTGGAAAAGTTAAAAAACAGCATACAAAGCTGTGATGATTCATTAGATGAAGAAGAATCTCTTGAGGATGAGGAGTGTTCCTGGGGACTTACAGATGAACAAGATGAAAGGATAAGGAAGGTAGTTGGTAATATTGCCGACAGGGATTATCTTAAGGGCTTTAAGGCTTGGGATGAGTATTTAAAAAAGGCTTTGAAAATGCCATTTTCTGCGGAGGTGTTGGAATACCAGGAAAGATATTATTTTCCATTATGCGATTTGGAAGCTTCAGATAAGAAATCAAAGAATTATGAACTGCTAAATGATTATAGTGTATGGTTTGCAAATAGATGAAAACTGTGCAAATTCCGATAAATTTTCATTGTATTGACTTCCGCTTTGCTTTCGAAAAATCCGGTTAACTTCAACCTTTTTAACTCATAGTGTATATTTAATTATGGGTGAATTATTGCCGAGTAAATGTGAATTATCTTTAAATAACCTCAAGGAGGCTATAAATTGTGATTTATGATGATGCCATTTCAATTGCAAAAATTAAAATTATGAGCATTATATAATTTAAGCTAATTATTATTTGTATATAAATTGTCATTATAAAATGCTTGATATTTTCTTGATTATCACATATAATAATCATGTAATAGTAATGTAGATTATTTTAAGGAGCTGTTTTTATGAGTACCGGCAACCTTTTGAAAAGTTTGGTGTCAATTACGCAATTCAATAAGGGACAGGCATCAAAAATATTTGACCGCTTGAAAACCGAACGCCGTATTATTGTGTTAAAAAACAACGTTCCTTCTGCTATTATTCTTTCACCTGACGAGTACATGCGCCTCCTGGAAATTGAAGAGGACAGTATCCTGTTAAAGCTTGCAGAACAACGCCTTGCCAATTATAAGCCAGGCGACGGAATCCTTTATGAAGAAGCCCTGGGACAAATGGGCCTAACACATAAGGATGTCGAAAACGCAGAAGACGTGGAGATTGAATAGTATGTGGAAAATAGAATTTTTGCCCGAAGCAGTGTCCGACCTTTCGCGTATCGATAAAGCTGTCAGAGCGCAAGTAATTAAAGGAATAAACAAAGTTGCGAAAAATCCTGTTGCAAAATTTAAAGGAGGATATGGCGAGCCCTTACGAAATCAAAAAGGGAGAAATCTGTCAGGATTATATAAAATAAAATATCGCGGTATTGGTATACGAGTTGTCTATGCCTTAGAAGAAAAAAACGGAATCATGACCATTGTTATTGTTGGAGCTCGTGCTGACGATGAAGTGTATGATGAAGCTTACAGGCGGAGAATAAAGCATGATATGTAAAAAATGAAAAGCTGTATAACATGTTTATATTTTTAGTTCAACAGTATCAGCTTGGACTTGAATATGACAAAAAGGAATTTGAACCCAGCGGGAATTGGGTTGTGGAGAAAAATACAATATCCGGACTTAAGTATCGCCTGGAAGAAATTATGGGTGTTCCGGTTGATATAATTCACGCTCCTATTAGTGAAGATGCATTAATTACAATAGGAAAGGTAGTTCCAATATATGAATCATAGAGACAAGCAGGTTTTGATGAAAATCATAAATGAGATTAAAATTGCAAATGACATACTTCAAGATAAGTCATTTAATGAGTTTAATGAGAATGAAATATTAAAGCGAGCCATTTGTACGACATTGATTAATATTGGTGAACATGTTAAAATATAACAGATAAAACAAGGCTTGCCAATAAGCAAATCCCTTGAAAAGAAATCGCAGGGTTCCGGGATGTCGCTGTTCATATTTTAGAGTACCTTATCCCTTTGCATAGCGGTTTTTTAAGGTTTGATAGCAAACACGATAAGACAAGAGATTAAATTAAAAGAGGTATGTGTTGTTATGGTGTCGGATATAAGCGGAAAATACGGAAAAGAGATTAAGAGGTTTAAATTTGATGGATCATATCCCGGGTGTGATGCCATATTACTAAACGGAAGTTTTATTGTATACGAATATGGGCTGCTGATAAAAGGTTTGACACCCGGAAGCGTGTTTTATGTAAAGTGGAAGGATATGAGCCATGTTATCTTGTATGGTGGGGAGATAGCTAAAGTGACTATTGAGATGGAAAACAACTATGGAGAAATTGTGGCTGAAAGCAGGGACAAGCCGGAAGATATAGAGGAATTTTATGACCTTGTATCCGAGCAAAAGGAAAAGTACGGGAATTATGAAAGTCTTAAGAAGCTTAAAGTGGATTTGGAAGAGATAAGCATTATAATGGACACTAATAGATGGGAGCATGAGGCGTATCTTGATACACAAACCGGTAAAATAATATATATACCGGTTGAACTGAATGAGGACAACATATACGAAGAAGAATATATTTCCGGTCTGCCTGAATGGGAAAGGGAAATGGTGGAGGATGTTAAGGCAATATATGAAGATGAAGAGAATAGGTATGTAATTATACCTGAAAGGTCGAGCAGTGAAGCCTATGAGAATATGGTGCGGTTTACAAAAACGCTGGATGATCCTGATATATCCGATAAGTTATTTGATGCTCTTGATAGAAGGGGTGCCTTCCGCAGATTCAAGGATGTATTACGGAGATATCCTGATATAGACGAGCAATGGTATAAATTCAAAGAGAAGATAGAAAAGCAGGAAGTGAGAAAATGGCTCTGGAGAATAGGTATAGATCCTATAGATTAGTATACCTTATCACCACCCGAATATTGTCGAATAATGTAGAAAGGCTGAAACTGTTCTAAATGAGCAATGAATAAAAAATGAATGATGAAATTATAAAAAGGCTGAAAAAACTCGCAGATCTACTAAAAGGATTAAGCGAGGAAGATTTCAATCTGTTTAGGATTTGGCTTAAAAATGTGGCAACTCGTGGAATGCCAAAAGAAAAAGCCGAAGAAATAGAGAAGATAATAGAGGGAGGAAAAACATAATGATAGATGATTTTGGCAAACTAGAACAATTCACCGGAGATGAAGCAATAAGAACAGTGTTAGAGGATCATCCTGAGCTTAAGATATTATGGGAGCGAAGGCATTTGGTAAATAGTCCGGTTGTAATAAATAATATAAACCCAATTCTACATATACTAATAGAAGCTGTTGTTGAGAATCAAATAATGCAAAACGATCCTCCGGAGATCGAGCTCGCATTAAAAAGATTAATGGGAAACGGTATGCTGCGGCATACTGCTCGGACGGTGATAGCTTCTGTGCTGGTTAACAATTTGTTTGATATTTTAAAGAATCAAGTTCCATTTAATACGGAGGGTTATTCAAGACAGCTTAGCGTATTGGGAGAAAAAGTTGAGAAAGTTGGAAGAAATGACCCTTGTCCGTGCGGCAGCGGAAAGAAATTTAAACATTGCTGTATAAATAAATTCCGATATGCTTGGTCTATGCAGAGCAGAATAAATTCTCAATAATACAGGATTGATGAAAAACTGATTCTTGGGTCAGGACAATATGCGACCAGGGATTATCTTGAGTCGGCCTGGATAAATGACCCGATTTTACTATTGGAAAACAGGTATCACGTATCTGCTTTTTTGCAAAAAAACGGTGACATAGAAGGAGCCTTAATGGTATTAAAGGAGAATATTGATTTTGCAAAGAGCCTGGGAGAAGAAGGATTAATAAAAAATGCCAATTACGATTTATTACTTTTATGTATGAGCAATAAAGAACTCGCAGCAGAAGGGATAGAGTTAATAGACAATATGTTGCTCTCATCGACAGACGAAAACGAAATAGGTTGTTTGCGCTGTGACAGAGCGGATTTTTTAGAATACCAGGGTAAGATTGATGAAGCTGAAAGGGAATATGAGTCAATTTTTAAGGATATGCCTGAATGGTATTTTGGGAGGTACCGTTATGCCCTTTTCTTAGAAAATATGGGAAGGAAGAATGAAGCCATAGAAGTATTAAAGCAATTGAAATCAATAAGGAATAAATTGGACAGGTCAACTTATAATGCTGTTATTACAGTCCTGGAAGATATGACTAAATAATATGAAAATAAACCTGCATTCATGTGGCGCTATATACAATGTATGATGAAAATAATTGTCGAACTAGTGACATCTATTATGTTTGCACTGTATAAACCCCAGCTTCAAAAGTTTAGAAGGTCTCTTTAAAAGACAGAAGTATTAAAAATTAAAGGAGTTTGGAGTGGTTATTTATGAGCAGTAATGACAAGGCTATTATAAACAAAATGATAAAATATTGCAAAGACTCTGTTAAATATATAAATATAAATAGCTTAGAATTCGAGGAATTTACCAATAACGAGTTATACCTTACGTTTTCAATCTTTGCGCTGTCTCAACTGGGAGAGCTTGCCGCTAAGGTTAGTGAAGAAATGAAGGCTGAATTCAATGAGATTCCGTGGAATGCAATAAAAAGCATGCGAAACAAAATAGTACATGATTATGACGGAGTAAGATATAAAGTTATATGGGATACCCTTTGAGAATAGTATTGCCGCTGTCAAAGGCTATTTTAGCCACAATTGTGCTTTGGACGGTGGTTGGCAAGTGGAATGATTATTTTGGACCGCTTTTGTATTTAAACTCGCCAGAAAAAGAACCTTTAATATATCCTCACCCTTTCCAACTTTTAAGCTATTGTACTCAAGCATATTAAGACATGGCTGATACCATCTTTTGATGAAATTCGGGAATATGCTTACATATTGCCATTTTCCTATTCCATCATTAAACCATAAAGCGGTTTGTATCTTATACCTAACCATGTAAAGGCAGCTGTCTTCATCAATATTGGCGAATTGGTTAATAAATTAGACAGGATTACATAACAGCTTACCCGGAAATTCCATGGTTTAAAATAAAGGGCTTAAGGAATCGTATAGTTCACAATTATGAAGGTGCGTTGCGTATTCCGGCTTATCTGGGTTCTTATGCTATTTTTGTTAGTTGGAAACTAATGCATTTTTGTGTATTTTAGCAATATCGCAAATTAAAAAGCAGTTTTATGGATTGAATAACCATTTTACTATCTATACACCACTAAATTTAAATATCTTCGGTTATTCTATCGGCTGCAATCTTATAGACAGCTTCATCGTCCCGGACTGAAATAACAATGATTTTCATTATATTTTTTTCACGAACCAAGCCATAGACCACCCTTAGACCAAGTGAACGCAGTTTGATCTTAAAGTATCCTGTTAAATTATTATTGCTCTTATTTCCCAATGGTTTTCCAAGGCCACCTTCTGATTGCGGCAAAGGATTTGCAGACACTTTCCTGATTGCCTTTAAAACTTGTATCTGCTGTGAATGGTCAAGAGCTTCCAAATCCTTTTGAGCCTCAGTCTTATACTCAATTATCCAGTTCATCAGTCTATTTCAACCTCACTGGCCTCTAAATCTTCCTCGCTGATGCCAAGTTTCTCCATTACTGCTTTTTCTGAAATGAAATCATTGCTTACAGCATTTTTCATTCGCTTTTCCGCTTCAATATATAACGCGTAATTTTCGAGTTGTTCTATCATTTCCTCGTATTTTTCAGGAGCAATAAGGATGCAGACAGGTTTATTGTTTTTTATGACAATTTTATGTCCGCTTTGTTTTACCTCATCAAATATTTTATTTGCTTCTCCCTTATTGAACCTTGAAATTGGGATAATAGAATTTATGATGTCACTAATAACTATCCTATTCAGCATGGTGCTTTCCTCCAAATTTTATAATCTGTAATATTATTATATATTACATCGATAAAATTATCAATATTTTTATAGATAATATCAGCAATTCCCCAACAAAAAATAAATAAAAATCAAAAAAATTGAAAGGAGCATCTCACCATGCAAGTAAAAAAGAATGAACAAAAACTTCCCTCTTGGCTGTTTGATTATGACGTTTCATGCCGAGCTACTATATCCATTATGGATATCAATGCCGCACTGAACTGTCACGCCAACTGCGACCGGGGCGATGTCTGAAAGGAAGACTGGAACACAAATAATGAAGCATTAGAAAATGGAGACAGGCTGCTTTCTGTCAACCATGACTCAAAAGGTACAAAATTCCGGATTATCACCGAATGGTACCGGAGTGTGACTATCATACTGCTTTCCAATGTAAACCAGCATAGCTTTGAAATCTGCAAAGGCTGGAACCAGCTTCCAAAAATTAAGGAGCTGCGTCAGCTCTCAAAAAAGTCAATTCTGATTGATAGAAATTCCAAATTATGATATAATATACCTAAAGGAAGGTGATTTTAATGCTTGCATTGAAAGGTTATTTTAATGGTAAAGAATTTATTCCTTTAGAGAAAGTTGATATAAGACCAAATCAAAAGGTTATTATTACTGTGCTAGACGAATATGTTGATGCAAAGACAGTATCCGGGAAATCCTTTTTGAAATATTTTGGAAAGCTTGATAATGAAAGCTATCAAGAATTCGAAGAAGCTCTAAAAGAGTGTGAAAAGGTTGATGTAAATGAGTGGTAGTTTAATTGACATGAATGTAATTATTAAGTTCCTTAATGGTGATGAAAAAGCTTTGAAGATATTGAATGAAGCAGATGGAATATTTATATCAGTAATTAATGTTGGTGAACTCTATTATGGTGCATATAAGTCAAGTAGAAGTGAACAGAATATGCAGATCATTTCAGGTTTTCTTTGTGATCAGAAAGGGAATTAATATTCCTGAAAATGATTTGTGGATAGCAGCAACTGCCATAGCCAATAATTTGAAACTTGCTACGTTTGATCATCACTTTACTCATATTGATGGACTGGAAGTTGTATATTAATATTTAGCCATTCGTTATTCTTTCAGTTCTTGATAAGGTTATATGCATCAATAAACTTATCCAAATCAGTTATACTATTATTTCATATATGCTCATCACATGCTCATTATATACTTGCTTTTAATATATAATATTTATTAATAAAAGAATGTTAACACCTTGTAACATATTGAAATTTGCGATTGGTTTGTATTAACATAGTAACATAGTAAATGGAATTGTCAATGAACAAAAGGGATGTGGAATTTGGTAAATTTATAAGAGATAATTTTACATATAAAGCTATTGTAAAGTACTATACCGGAATATTTAAACAATGCCCTGTTAATACAATAGGTTTTAAAGACATTCTGACTGAGTTTTTCGATCAGGGATATACTCTTGATATGGCATGCGACATTCTTGTTTTGAATGAAGATGGGTGCAAATTACCGCCTCCGGAATTTACAAAAGCAGTATTGCCTTTGCTTCCGGCTCAACAAGACACTTATACTAATAATAAGAATAATAACAGTAATGAAAATGATAATTGCGGTGGCAATGATAACGGCCACGATTTCGAAGACCCTGATACTATAGAATCATTGTTCGCCAAAACACTTCTTAAATTAATTGACTTTAAAAATCCGTTGATTCGGAACATTTCTTTTAAAAGTACGGGAAAATATAAAGTTGATTCACAATATAAAGTTGATTCACAATATAAAGTTGATTTACAATGTGAAGCCGATTCACAGCATGAGGCTGATACACAATATGATATTGAAGATATCGAGCTTTTAATTTTATGGAAACCCGGAGATACCGTTGCACCTTATATTGAAAGTGCACTTAAAGCGATTAAAACTTTTGCGGATAAGTTATTGGAAGACGATGCGAAAACTTTTGAATATTATAATGCTTTGTCAAATATTGAGAAAATAAAATTGCTTATTTGGCATAATAGATATTTTTATATACGTAAAAAAGCGTGGGATCATATTTTCTGCAGTATACAAGATGCATATGTTTTTAACAGAATTTTATCCGTGATGTTTATTCAAGCTGAAGAGGTTAATATAAACAGGATTTGCAGGGCTCTTATAAACAATATGGAGTTGTTCAATAAATATATACTGTAAACTATTTGGCACTACGGCTTATTGTGCTTTTATAATACTTATTTGCAATATTATTCTTAACATTTGCCAAATCTTCTTTTGCATGAGCCAATCTGTAATTGGATAATTGTACGAACTCATTTTAACGGAGGACTTATTAAAAAGGAGATTTCTTGCATATGGTTGGAGGATGTACCTGTTCGGCTTAAGATAAGAATTTAATTGGGAAGAATATGATTAATAGTACTATAGTCAGGCCGGAGCAATGGAAAATCCGGGGGACGGCATTGAAAGCCTGGACATATTGGAAGCATCGGATGATCCTTCGGCATTTAATAGTCACAATGGAATATGACGGATTAAACAGGCTGCTTTTAAAAAGTGTTGAAACTCCGGATGAAAGCTATCGCATGGGTGCGATTTATTTTTGTGTAACATAAATTTCCATAAATGGGTATAATCATCCGCTATCGCATTATCGCAT
>JABUEW010000048.1 GCA_013314855.1 Bacillota bacterium
TCCTGAATAGCACTTGAAGAAAAATATCTCTTTTTTACAAATTTATCTACTTGTGTAATGACAATTTAATTTCACCATTTCTCATTACTGCCTTTCAACAAAGAATTTTGATAAGATATTAAATAATTAAAGTGTTATTTTCAAAACTAACTACAAAAAAGTTGTCCACATTAATTGGAACAACTTTATAATAACCTGTTTTTTTATTTTCAGCATTCAGTTTGCCAATTATTCATCGCAATCATTTATCCATTCTACATCTATACTTTCGTGACATTTAGGACATTCGACTATATTTTCTTCTCCTTCAACACACATTTCCTTTTCAAGTTCAATAATTTCAAAACAATATGGACATTCAACCATATAAATTTCCTGGTCACATTCCTTATCACATTGGTTGCCGTACTCAAAATTATATTCTTCACATTCATTTTCATCGATATTAAAGTCATCATCATACTCATCATTATCTTCCTCATCGTATTCAGGCACATCTTTATACTCGAAAATTACACTTTCAATTTCGCTTAAGTCTCTGTCTATATCGTCAATCTGTTCTTTATGTTGCTCCTGGATACTCTCTAAATCTTCTACAGCAAGCGCTATCTCGTCCATAACATCAATTATTGCCCTGAACAATTTACCCTCATTGGTCAATTCACTTATCTGCATACCTTCAACAAGGCCCTTCAAATAAGCTACCCGCTCTCTTAAATAATTCATTACACACCTCCGCTGATATTGTATTATACAGCTATGCCCTTTCCATATACTCTCCTGTCCTTGTATCTATTCTTATTATATCACCCTGATTTATAAAAAGAGGTACTTTAACCACCGCACCGGTTTCTACAGTAGCAGGTTTTGTTGCTCCGGTCACCGTATCTCCCTTAACTCCCGGTTCAGTTTGTATCACTTCCAATTCTACAAAATTAGGAGGTTCTACACCAAATACCTTATCTTTAAAAGACAGTAGTTTAACTATCATATTTTCTTTGATAAATTTTAAAGAATCACCAAGCATCTCTGCACTTAAAGGTATTTGCTCATATGTTTCAACATCCATGAAGTAATAAAGCTGGCCATCGTTATAAAGATATTGCATATCTTTTCTTTCAATATGGGCTTTAGGCATTTTATCCGTAGGGCTAAAGGTTTTTTCAATAGTCCCTCCCGTAATAATGTTTTTCAATTTTGTCCTCACAAAAGCGGCGCCTTTCCCAGGTTTTACATGCTGGAATTCTACTACCTGGTAAACCTGGCCATCCATCTCAAAAGTAATTCCGTTTTTAAAATCTCCTGCCGTAATCATGTTAAATATCCCTCCATATACGTATAAATATAAACATACATTTACTAAACATTATTACCCTGTTATTCTTTTTTGTTTATATTTATTTTTATATAATTCTTAGATAATATTAAATTAAATCTTATAACTTTTCAAGGAATTTTTGCATTTTGTACCTTTTATTTTATGTTTTTATAATACCATTATATCCTTAGGCGCGCTTGTCAAAACTTCAGGTTTATCATCCCTTATAACTATCATGTCTTCTATCCTTACACCCCCATATCCTACAATGTAAATGCCCGGCTCTACCGTAACCACCATACCATTTTCCATAATAGTTTCATCTGAAGGGGCAAATCTCGGGTTTTCGTGTATTTCCAGGCCTACCCCGTGCCCCAAGCCGTGGCCGAAGTTATTCTCAAAACCGGCCCTGTTAATGATTTCTCTTGATATTGAATCAATCTCTTTTCCCGTCATACCCCTATGTGCACCCTTTAACGCTTCTTTTTGGGCCATTAATACAGTATTGTATATTTCCACCATTTTCCCATCGGGCTTACCTAGGAAAACTGTTCTTGTTATATCAGAACAATACCCTCCGTATATTGTTCCGTAATCCATAGTTATTATATCACCAGCTTCTATTTCCTTCTCTGATGCAACTCCATGTGGCATTGCAGACCTGGCTCCTGAAGCTACTATAGTTTGGAAAGAAGGTCCTTCCCCTCCGCGCCTTTTTATAAAATACTCAATTTCAGCAGCAATTTCAGTTTCCCTGACTCCCGGTTTTATATATGGTAATATATGGTCAAATGCCTCATCTGCAATTTTTACAGCTGTTTTTATTAGCTTTAACTCTTCCGGGTCTTTAATTATTCTCATAGATTCCGTTACATTCTTTAACGGTATCAATTCTTTAATTTCAAACTTCTCCTTGTAATCCAAGTAATTACCATACGTAAGATGCATGCTTTCAAAGCCAAGCCTTTCCACACCACTCTTTTTCAATATATTATTTATTTCCACGGCAACATCTCCGTGATACCTGACAATATCAAAAAAGGGGGCTTGTTTTGAAGCTTGTTCTATGTACCTGAAATCAGTCACCAAAACTGCATCATTTTTAGTTATTATTAGTTGGGCTGAAGTCCCGTTAAATCCGGATAAATACATATAATTTTCTCTTTTTGTAATTAATATTCCATCAACTTCATTATCTTCCAGTTTATTCCTTATTTTTTGAAGTCGTTTTTCTAAAACATCTCTATTAATACTTTCATACATGAAATGATCACTCCTGCTATTTATAACTACCTGCTTATTGAGATCACTGGTCTATTACGTAAAAGCCAACCTGGCTGCAGCATAAAGGGCAATTATATAGCTTTCTGCCCCAAAACCGCTTATTTGGCCTACACATACCGGTGCTATAACCGACTTTGATCTGAATTCTTCCCTTCCATAAATATTGGATAAATGAATTTCAATAGCCGGTACCTCAACTGCTTTTATTGCATCCCTTATAGCTATACTATAATGGGTATAAGCTCCAGGATTAATAACTATTACATTGTATTTATCCCTGGCCTCATGGATTTTGTCAATTATTTCCCCTTCGTGATTAGACTGCATAAATTCAACAGTAACATTCAGCTTTTCTGCCTCCTGGTAAACAAGGAAAGCAATTTCTTCCAGAGTCATGCTTCCATATATACTTTTTTCTCTTGCACCTAATAAATTCAAATTTGGTCCATTTATAAACAATATCTTTTTCAATCCTTTTTCCCTCCCTGTTATCTACTCATAACTCTATCTACTCATAACTCTTATTTACCGTTTGCAAATCTCATTATAGATCCTCTTCAATTCTAGGGCATCCTCAGCCATGTTTTCTCTAGATTCACATATAACAACCGGTTCCATTCTTTTTTCGCAAATAACCTCAACCAGGGGATGAAATTCAGGGCCATATTGAGTATCTGCAAGAGTCCAGTGTTTCTTTTCCCCTCCCCGTGTAAATTCAATTCTGCTAAAGTGAATATGGAGTTTTTGCATTCTCTCATATCCTAACACTTCCTCTACTCTGTCCAAAACCCTTCTAAAGTCTTCTGCAGTTTTCAAATTACCGCCATTTCTTGCATGTAGATGCCCGAAATCTAAAGTAGGTATAAGTCTTTCGTCAATTGTACATATCTCCAGTATTTCATCAAGGGAACCAAGCTGATTTATTTTACCCAAAACTTCAGGACATATACTTATATTACCATAGCCCATGTCATCAGCTCTTAAAATAGTCTCTTTCATGCCTGTAATCGCTGTGTCCATGGCCCACCTTCTATCCACATTGCTGCATGAACCCATATGGACCACAACTCTTTGGGCGCACATCCAACTGGCAGCTTTTAATGTCTCAAGTATATACCATATGGATTTTTCCCGTTTATTAGGATCTTCACTGGCTATATTAATGTAATATGGCGCATGTATGCTCATAAATATGTCATACTCTGACGCCTTTCTTCCAATCTGCTTTGCCGTTGCTTCTCCAATATTTACACCCTTGCTGCATTGATATTCATAAGCATCAAGGCTCATACCTCTTAACCAGGCCGGCATCTGGATGGATGAATTATATCCCTGGTCATAAAAACTCTGGGAATTACCAGAAGGTCCGAATCTTATCATATTATATCTCCATTCTTCCATTTACATTGTTTTCATGCCTTGGATGTTCTTTTACTTTTTCAGCAGCCTTTGTAATTGCAGTTAATATATCTACTTCAAACTGCTGTCTTAAAATATTGACTTTTGAATATAATTCCCCTTTTTCTGTAACTACATATTTAGGCGGGAGTTCGTTCAAAGCTAATGCAGCAATATCCAGCATGCATTTGTCACACGAACAGACATCAATGTCATCAATAACATTCTTGAGCATACTGAACACCAATTCTTCCATATAATTTTTAATTACCACCGGCAATACCTCCTTTCTTATAAATCCCTTTTACAACCGGGAAAAATACCAGGACCATATGTCCTGCCCCCACATGATTACTATAAATGTCGCCACTGCTATAAATGGACCAAAGGGTATGGTGTCTTTCCTTTTTTTTATCCTTAGAATAATAAGTAATATGCTTGTAAGCCCTCCCAGGAACATTGAAATTATAAGGGCCATAGCACACATTTTCCATCCAAGAAAAACACCTACGGGTGCAAATATTTTTACATCGCCCATACCCATCACCTCGTCATTTTTATACACAATTGCACCTAATAGTGCAATCAAAAACAATAAACCCGAGCCGGGTAAAAGTCCCAATAAAGGTTCCCACCATCCTTCACCCCCATATATTTTCAAGGGCAGGAACATATTATATATAAAAGCCGCTATACTTCCGGCTAATCCTGCCAGGACAAGCCCATTTGAAATGGTTTTGGTCTCAATATCAACAAAGACCATGATAACAAGTATGGATAACAAATATGCAAAGAAAACAAAGTCTGCCGTTAACCTGTATTTTATAAACAACAAGATAAATACTGCCGCAGTTATAACTACCACAAGCATCCTTTTTATTTCCGCAGCCATTCCTTTTGGCCGATGACTTAGCCAATGCCGCCAACCTTGCAAAAAAGATTTTTTCTCAAGCAAAATATGTATAAAAATATTATTAAAATGCCCTGCTACCAACCCTGCAATAAGCACAATAAAATATTTTACAGTATACTTTATAACATACTTAATGACATTATCCATAGTATTCCTCACACAACTACAAAATAGAAAAAGCCTTAAACAGCCCCTTAATAACTTCATCAGGTACTTTTACGTCCATCCATATCTCATACGCTTGTATTCCCTGATAAATAAGCATTCCCAGACCATTTATGATCTTTCTGCCCTGTTTTTCCCCTTCTTCTAAAAACTTTGTCTTTCCGGGGTTATAAATAACATCATACAAAACCTGGTTGGACGAAAATTCAAAGGGAAAAGCAATTGGTGTCTTATCAACGTCCGGATACATGCCCAAAGAAGTAGTATTTATAATAGCATCCCCATGCTTTAGAACTTCCTGAGCTTCTGAATCTATTGTACCATAAAATTCAGCTATTGGTGATATATTATTATTAATTATTTCTGCAATTTCAGCCGCCTTTGCAGTGGTTCTATTTATTATGGATATTCCCGATACACCTTCAAAAGCCAATCCTACAGCAATAGCCCTGGCTGCACCGCCGGCTCCAAGCAGGACTGCTCTTTTTCCCTTTAGGTCCATACCGGACTCTTCTTTAAAAGAACGAATAAAGCCTGAAGCATCAGTGTTATATCCGTACAACTTTCCATTTATGTTTTTAACTGTATTAACAGCCCCTATTAAGGCAGCCTCTTTTGAAATTTCATCAATATATTTTACTACATCATTTTTATACGGAATAGTTATATTAAAGCCCAGCACATTAATTGCGCTTAAGCCCTTTATGGCATCTTCCAGTTTTCCCTTTTCAACGTGGAAAGGGACATATATTGCATCAATCCCAAAATACCTGCTTAAAGTATTGTGGAGTTGAGGTGAAATTGAGTGGGATAAAGGGTTCCCGATAACCCCAAGTAGTTTCGTTTTTCCTGAAATATTATTTACTATTTCCATATTTCCATTCCTTACTCTCTTAAACTTCTCTTCTGTCCTTTAGCTTCATAATACCTACCTAATATATACCTTTCAGGATACCTTTTCAGCCTGACAAACAAAGACTCTTTTCTGTGAATGGGTTTAACAAGTATTGTATACATACCCAACCTGTTTCCTCCATAAACATCCGTAAAAATCTGGTCACCCACCGCTGCCGTTTCATGAGCTTTCAGATTAAGAACCTTTAGCGCCTTTCTAAAAGAGCGACCTATTGGCTTTGTGGCCCTGTATATTGCTTCCAGCCCAAGTTTTTCATTAAACTTGTCCACCCGCTTCCGGGTAGCATTTGAAACAATACACAATTTAAAGCCGCTGTTCTTTACTTTTCCTATCCAATCTATAACATCATTATCAGCTTCCTTCATAAAAGTAGGCACAAGAGTATTGTCAATATCCAATATAAGTCCTTTAATTCCCTTGTCCGCAAGTACATCAAGATTTATGTCCTGGACCTTGTCCACTATTTCATTAGGAAAAAACTTTTCTACCATTAATTAATTATCCTCCTAATTACTTCAGTTATTACCATATTATTATCATATTATTATCATATTATTATGCCTACTATCAAGCTTCCATATTAACCATTATGCCGGTCGTTATCCGGTAACAAAACTTTACTACTATAACTCTTAACTATGACTATAATAACAGAACATTAAGGCTATATCAATATTTATTTTATTTTCGGGCGCATTTTCTTCCCATGACCTATCATATTCCGGAAACGGTGCTCCAGGCCTCTAGAGCCTGTAAATTCACTTCGGGGCAAATCAAACTCGCAAAATATGGGTCATCTATAAAAAATGCGTCCATGTTAGGTTTATAAATAAATATACCTTAAAACACTATTCACAATACTTGATTTTTCCTTATTTGAAAGCAGCAAGTATGTAGCAGGATCAAAATTTGCAACTCTGCCGATATTACCGTCCAGTTCAATACCCACATCTCCATATATACACGATGTTGAATTGTTCCTATAGTAGTAGAACTTGAACCTGCATCCCTTTCCTTTTGTAAACTCGTATACATGATAGTAAAGCTCCATTAGTATATTCCCCCAAACAACAAAATATAAAATTCATTATATATCTATGTCTTTACTTCTAATATGAGAACAGGCCATTTAAGTTATTTTCAAAGCGCCAGGTTTTGAATGAACGCATTTTTTATATATGACCGTTCCTGGAATATAATGGGTCATGGGAAGAAAATGCGTTCCGTTTTGAATTTCATAAAAAAAACTGGATTTTTATTTCAAAAAGTTGCATAATATATATAAGCTTTAACCCGATATCATAAAACAGAGGTTTGTACAAAAATATGTGTAAATGAATGTACACTGGAAAGGAGAAATAACTTATGTCATATCAAATTAAAATTGAAAAAACAAAGATGCCAAAAGATAAGCCTGATCAGAATAATCTGGGTTTCGGCAAATACTTTACAGACCATATGTTTATTATGGACTATTCAACTGATAAAGGTTGGCATGACCCAAGAATTATACCTTATGCGCCATTACAGCTTGACCCGTCTACAATGGTTTTTCATTACGGGCAGGCAGTATTTGAAGGTCTAAAAGCCTATAAGACAAAAAATGGTAAAATACTTTTATTCCGCCCTTTAAAAAATATGGAAAGAACAAATATGTCCAATGAAAGGTTATGTATACCTCTCATAGACACAAATTTTGCCATTGAGGCAATTAAGGCCCTTGTAAAACTTGATAAAGACTGGATTCCTTCCCAGGAAGGCACTTCCCTTTATATAAGGCCTTTTATTATTTCTACCGACCCGTATTTGGGTGTCCGGCCTTCCAATACTTATAAGTTTATTGTTATCCTATCGCCTGTTGGAGCTTATTACCCTGAAGGAATAAATCCTGTAAAAATATATGTAGAAGATTATTATGTCCGGGCAGTAAAAGGCGGTTTAGGATATGTGAAAACCCCGGGGAACTATGCAGCAAGTCTAAAAGCCCAAATGGAAGCAAAAGAAAAAGGATATACACAAGTACTATGGCTGGATGGGATTGAAAGAAAATACATAGAAGAAGTGGGTACAATGAATGTATTCTTTAAGATAAAAGGAGAGGTCATAACACCTTCTTTGGAAGGAAGCATTCTTCCAGGAGTCACCAGGGATTCGGTAATACAACTGCTTAAAAGCTGGAATATGAAAATAACCGAAAGGAAGATATCCATCCAGGAAGTTTATGATGCCCATGCAAACGGAATCCTGGATGAAGCATTTGGTACAGGGACTGCAGCAGTAATTTCACCTATCGGCGGACTTAATTGGAAAGAAAAAATAATTACCATAAATAATGGAAAAACAGGCGAACTGGCCCAAAAACTATACAATTACATTACAGGTATACAAAGCGGTGAAATTGAAGACACTTTTGGATGGACAGTTGAGGTAGAGTAACATTTAAGCGTCTGTAGCAAAAAGGTAATGTCGGCAGTAAAAAGGCGGCACCGCCGACAAGGCGTTCAGGATGCAAGTGGTGCCGTTTCTTGGGCGCATTTTCAAATTTTGAAGAAAATGCGCCCCTTCTCTTTGTTGCCATTCTTACCATTACATTAATCTAATTTGCCGGTTTAATTATGTCATATTTTCATAATCTTATAATACAATCTTTATATAGCAATGTTATCCATTAAGGAGCTAATAAGTGTATGCTTCTTAAAACAAAAAATATCTATCTAAAAACACTAATAATACCAATAACCGGCATACTGTTCATTGTTTTTCTCATAATATTTTCAAAGACTGCTGTAACATCTGCACTAAAAGCTATTGACTTATGGCTGGGAATAGTTTTTCCGTCATTGTTCCCATTTTTAGTAGCATCAGAAATACTAAACGGTACAAGTTTTGTAAAGGCCGTTGGAGTATTTTTTGAACCTGTAATGAGGCCGCTGTTCAATTTACCCGGCTGTGCCTCTTATCCTTTTGCTTTAGGCATTACCAGCGGTTATCCGGTTGGAGCAAAGGCTACGGCTAAAATGCGGAAGGACAAATTATTAACTAAAAGAGAAGGAGAAAGGCTGCTTGCATTTTGCAACAATTCCAGTCCGCTTTTTATTACCGGGGCTGTTGCAGTGGGGATGTTAAAGATGCCCTACCTGGGACCATTTTTACTTATTTGTCATATTGTCTCCTCAGTTTCTACAGGACTTTTATTCGGATTTTTTGATAGAAGGGAAATTATAAAGATAAAAATCATTAGGCCAAAAGCAAAAGGAAAAGGTATAGGAAAGAAGAGTGTGCTTAAAAAATTTTTAGAAGAACTCCTGGGCAAAAACAATAATATTAAAGCGGATGGCGTAAATACAGGCAATGATATCGGCACTATATTGGGAAATGCCGTTGTGAATTCAATGGCAACAATGCTGGCTATAGGAGGGTTTATTATACTTTTCTCCGTTATTATAAACCTTTTATTGGAATCGGGTGCCCTAAAGATTATATCAAGTATATTTTCTACGTTTTTTTTCTTGAGAAAAAACCCGGACCTTTCAAAAGACATTATAGCACCTTCAATTAGCGGTTTTATTGAAATTACAACAGGATTGAAACAGGTATGCAGTTTGGAAAACATACCTTTAACCCTTAAACTGGTTTTAACAAGTATAATTATGGGCTGGGGGGGATTATCGGTCCATTTTCAGGTGTTAAGTGTAACAAGAGATACTGACTTGAGTATAAAGCCTTATTTACTGGGAAAATTTATACAAAGTATTTTTGCTGCACTATATACATACATCGGCTTAAAAATAACCAATTGTATTCCCGAGATTTCCAATGAAGTTTTCTACACGGTACAGTCCATAAAAACAGTGGCATGGCAACAATATCTCGTTTCTTCATGTAGATATCTGTTGGTTTTTCTATCATCTTTACTAGCACTAACTATCCTCACGGCTCCTTTAAGGCATCCTTTAAAGCATAAGAAAAAAACAAATCTCAGGAATTAACACTTAGTATTGAATACCAGGTTACTTTAATTCCTGTCTATTTACCTGGATAACATCAAGAGTATCCTTTAATATTTGCTCCACCTTATTTAAGATACTGTCTGCATATTCCCTTGCCCCCAGGCGGATTTCCCTGGCATTTTTCTGGGCATTGGATATAATTTCATTTGCCTGTTCATATGCTTTTCTGGTAATCTCATGCTCATCTACAAGGGCAGATATCTTATTTTCCGCTTCCTGAATAATATTATTAGCCTCTTTCTGGGCTTCCAACAGGATTCGCTGTCTTTCTTCCTTTACCCATTTTGCCTGCTTAATATCATCGGGAAGCTTCAACCTTATTTCCTTAATAAGCTCCAATAACTCCTCCTTATCCACAAGGCTTCTCCCAGACAGCGGTAAAGATATGCTTTTTTCTACAACATCCTCTAATGCTTCCAAAATAGACAGTATTTCCATTATAAATTTCCTCCCCCTAAAATTATTAGGTTGAATACTTAAGCCGGCTTATTCTAGGTAACATTCTAAAGTTTCAAGCTCAATCTTTCATATACCCTGTCCTTGATACAATCCGGGACAAGTCCCTCTATATTTCCCCCGTTTCTTGCCAATTCCTTTACAGCACTTGAACTTAGATAAGTATAATTAATGCTTGACATCATAAACAAGGTCTCTATATTCGGGTCTACAATTTTGTTGAGTAAAGCCATTTGAAACTCATATTCAAAATCCGAAACAGCCCTAAGCCCTTTAATTATAATCCCTGCCTTCTTTTTTTTCATAAAATCTACCAATAGACCTGAAAAACTATCCACTTCTATATCAGGACTATCCTTTAAGACAATTTTTAAGAGCTCCACCCTTTCTTCCAAAGAAAAAAAATAATTCTTATTAATGTTATTTCCAACAGCTACAATCAGTTTATCACACAATCTGGCACTTCTATGTATGATATCAAGATGTCCGTTTGTTACCGGGTCGAAACTTCCCGGATATACACATATTTTCAAGTTTAAATCCCTTCTATCCTATTTAGTATTTTATTATTTTGTTTGTAAAAAGCCAGTGCAGTATTTCCGTACCTGCGGTCACTTATTAACTCAAGATTCCCTATCTTCTGAGGTATATTTTCACCACTGCTCCTTTCAGCTGCAATTATCCCGCCTTCTGCCAATATATCCTCTTTTTCAATAATTTTCAGTGTTTCCTCCAGCAAACCTTTATTATAAGGGGGATCAAGAAATATTATATCAAACTTTTCTCCTTCTTTGGAGAGGTTATATAATACTTTTAATACTTCTCCTTTTATTATTACTCCCCTGTCAATAAGTTTTGTGCTCACAAGGTTTTCCCTTATAACATCCGTTGCCTTTTCGCTTTTGTCAACAAATACAGCCTTCCTTGCACCTCGACTTAATGCCTCAATGCCTAGATTTCCGGTCCCTGCAAATAAGTCAAGGACATATGCATCTGCCAAATACTCCACAATAATATTAAACAGGGATTCCTTTACCTTGTCGGATGTAGGCCTCGCAACATAACCTTTTAATGTCTTCAATTTATGCCCTTTAGCTGTTCCGGATATTACCCGTAATATTGCCACATTCCCCCAAATCCAATTATTTTATAATTACCTTGTATTGTTTTCTATATTGTTATTTTATACTATGATTTTTAATTGTCAACCATGCATTTTGCATAACAAGCAAAGCCGTTTAGCAATTTTCACAAGTTTAGCCTCAAAAAAACTTGATAACCTCCGTATTCATGTGTTATTATATTTATGTTTGGCTGTGCACGGAAATAGTAATATATTGGATATATTCTCCAGGTCAAAGGAGGTGTAATGATAAATGGCAAAATGTGATATTTGCAGTAAGGAGACTAAATTTGGAAACCAGGTCAGCCATTCAGTCAGAAGGACTGCCAGGACGTGGAAACCTAATATTAAAAAAGTTAGAGCTGTTGTTAATGGTGTATCAAAATCAATCAATGTATGTACAAGATGCTTGCGCTCAAATAAGGTGAAAAGGTCCGTATAATCCGGCAAGTGTCATGCTTGTACAAATATAATGGGTATCTTGTCCAGTGGGGGAAGGGGAGCAAAGAAGCCCCCACTGACACCCTGAACAAAGCATTTTTAATTTATCCCATACCCAATACTTTTTTAAGTATATTGCCCAGGAATTTAGGCATACGTAATACAACTATTTTCACTGTATATGCACCCCACTAAAAAAATCTCCATCATTATCAATATATTCAATTTTAATTTTTTCGTTACAATCTTCCTTGTTATTATTTTGTATTATTCATATATTTTTATGTCATATTAAATTGTTATATTAAGTTTTAAATTCAATTCCAACTGAATAAATATTTATTATGAAAGCTCTAATTTAAAAGGAAGGAAATTTCTCTTGATTATATTGATTGTTAAAAATCTAAAGAAAAAAAGCATAATTCTGGCTCTATTTTTTGCTTTATGGTTAGGTATGTTCCTTCTGTCTAACTTAATTGTAAATAATATGTCTATCTCGAGGATTACAATTGATGATGTTTTTTCTTTCTCATACCCCCCAATCCTGATTATAGGTAAAATATATATTAATGAGCAAAGTACGGGAATTATCTCTGTAAGTTCAAATATAGCCAAACCCGACAGCCAAAAGTTCTCCACTTACATTTCCCTTAAAGGTAAATTTGCTTTTGACTATCCGTCAATATTCACTCTTATTGAAAAAGAGTTCCCAGACAGTGATATTCTCTATCATATAGATTTTAAAGACACACAAGGCATAATTCATGGTTTTGTCCAGGTATGGAATCTCCCGTATTCCCTGAAAGAATTCTTGGATAATTCAAAAGCCAATAGTACATTGTCATATAAGAATTTTAAATCACAGGAACTTGATATCGATGAAAAAAAGGGTTATCTCTGGGACTATACTGTTTTTAGCGATAACGAGAAAATATACTATAAAGGCATGGAATTTTTCTTTAAAAAGAAAGACTCCATGTACAGAATAAGTTATTTTGTTCCGGAAAAAGAATGGGACAAAACAAAGGAAAACATCTTCTGGAGTATTGTAAAATCTTTTAAAGTATACTAAATTTATATTATTTTTTCCTAAGGTTGACAGGCACAAGTTTGGAACTCGCATAAAATAAGGATTTTTATTCTGAAAAATGTCAAATTTGCCTCTAACACTATCAGGTATAGCATAAGCAGGTTTGCGGCCTTGATTTTTGTGTATAAGATTGTATAAGATGCAGCCTGTTTTCTTTTCCCCCTTTCTTCAGTCGTATTACCTGGCGCACGCTAAGGCCCAAATGCTCTGCTGCTTCCCTAACAGTCATACTGCTCTCTATAGTTTTTTCGATAACAGTATACCTCTTTAGTTGCTCTTGTGACATCAAATAATGCACCTTGCCCTTCATAATGACATTTTATCAAAATAATTAACAAAATGACATTATCACAAAATAAATACATAAATGTTAATTTCTACTTGACACAAACTAAAAAAAAATGTAAAATATACATAAATTATATTTTATGGTAAAAAAATATATCGATAGGGGTTGCTTATATGTTTATTGAATCTGGTAACATCAAATTTTTTTTGGATGAACCTCGTCTTGAAATAGGTAAAAAAAATATAATTTTGAATCGAACTGATTTTAAGCCATCAACAAGAATATACTTTAAAATAACTAATTCATGTAATTTTAATTGTACATATTGTTTTCAAAAAAATGATCCGGATATAAACGAAAAAGTTAATTTAAAAGAGTATAGAATATTGTTAGATAAATATATATCAGAATCAGGTATTGAAATAATTATATTTGGAGGAGAGCCTTTATTAAACAAGAACAAAGAAAATTTAATATTCTTGTTTGATATATGTAATACGAATAACGGTTACTTTTTCTTTACAAATGGTTGTTTTTCAAAAGAAATAGGTGATATACTAGTAAATAACCGTGATAAGATAAATATGATAATTATTTCCATTGATGGCCCCGAATTTATTCATAATAGAAGAAGGCCATTAAGAAATGGGAATTCTTATCAAGCCATACTTGATAACGCTAACTACCTTTATGAACATGAGATTCCATTTTCTTTTCAATATAATATTGATGTTGATAATATCAATTATTTAGACCAAGGTTTGACAGATCTAGATAAGAAATTAGGATTAAATAACTTGACAATAATATTAAACAAGGTACTTCATACAAAAAGAACTATATCAGAACTCGAATTTCTGAAGAAATATATTGAATTATTATCTGTTTATCCTCATGCGCATTTAGTTTTGAATTCAGTTGTGTATTCTAAGTTTAATAATGTAATAATTGGAAACGGGTTTAAAAGACCACGTTGTAATATTGAGAATACTTTAATTTTAGATTTTCCCAGTAAAAAAGTATATATTTGCCCAGAATCTATGAATACCGAAATTGGTATAATATCCAAAAATGATATTATTTATAATAATACAAAAAAGAAATACACTAATGTTACCAATAAGGAACTTTACCCATGCAACTCTTGTATATACGCAAATTATTGTAAATATGGCTGTGCTATAGATACTTCCAATCATTTTAAGACGTGTAAAGACGAAACTTATCAAGAGTTGAAATTTATTATAGATAACTTTTATACTTTTTATTCTTTAGAATAGCAATTATCTTACAAGGTGGAAAGGAAGATTAAGTATGAAAGAATCTGTATTTAATATTAAATTTAGCGTAGATAACGAAGACTATATTTACAACACAAGAACAGGTGGATTAATCTCTCTTAAGGCAGATGATTTAAATAATCAAGAAATCATTGATTATTTATTTGCAAATAAGTTCTTTGTTGATGACGATTTTGATGAAGTAGAAGATGTTATCAACGAAGTAAATATCAATTTAACTAAAGAAGTTAACGATTTACAAATAACATTGCTATTAACCGAGGCATGCAATTTTAGATGTGTTTATTGCTATCAGGAACACAATCCGCAAAAATTGAATTATAAAAATGCAGATATGATTATTTTGCAGATCGAAAAGATACTAACAAAAAAAAGTTATTCTGAGCTAGGAATTCATTATTTTGGTGGTGAACCGTTGTTAAATAGCGATGTACTAATTTATGTGGATAAGCGAATTGACAAATTATGTCGAAATCTAAATGTATCATATAAGAAATATATAACGACTAATGGGTCATTAATTACTAATCAAATCATTGAAACAGTAAATTTTGATGACATACAAATCACTATAGAGGGCTTAAAAAATACACATGAAATGCTTAGAGTCTCAAGTGAATTTTCATTTGATAACATAATTTCGAACATTGATAATATATTACCAACTTGCAAGCATTTAACCATTAGAATAAATTTATGTAAAGAGAACAGTAAAGAAGTTATACCATTGATTGATTTTCTTATGGATAAATTTTGCAAATACAAAGAAAAAATATCTATTAACTTTTCCAAAATGGAGGATTATGGTAATGGACGGCACTTTCATATGTTGACGTATGAAGAATACTCTCAGTTAAGATTGACAAGCAGCATACATCTAGCAAATAAGTATGGTATAGAATTAAAACTTCACAGATTGAGTATTTATAATTGTGCTTTTTTATATAATAAGGCTTTTGCAATAAAGCCTGATATGAGTGTCCTATATTGTTCTGGATCTAATTTATCAACTGAGATGTTCAGTGCAGATCTAGTTGATATAATAAAACCTTTTCATTTAAATGATGAATGCAAAATTTGTAAGATTATGCCTATTTGTTTAGGGGGATGTGCTATGAGGAGAAAATTAGGTAGTGTAAGCTGTGTACCGGAAAAGCTTAACATTACTGATATATTGCGGTACTATGTACTTTCAAAAAAATAATAAAGTATGTTATGCATTTAGAAAGTCTATATAGCATTGTAAACAGAGCAGATATATAGGCTATATATATAATTAATATAAAGATTTGCAAATTTAAATCTTGTGAACAGCGAATAATCGGAGACGCTATCGAAAAAACCGTAAAATTCTTGGGCTTCTCTGCAAAGGAGCAAGAAAAGGTTTAGGAAGAAGGCTTATTATTTTGAAACAAGCCTTTATAATGGGAGTAAATATCAACAAATGTAATTTGTTTAAATTGATTAACTATTAAATTTCTTTCTCCTTATTAAGTAGTAAAATTTCTTTTTACAAACAAATTATATACTATATGGTGGAAGAAATTTATATAAAAATTATGCTAAAACCCAATAATTTTGAGGGTTTTGGCATTTCAAAAATAATATGAAAGGAGGCAGATGCCATGAAAGTCATTGCAAATGCGAACACTCGACCTACAAAAGTACGCCCCAACGGTAATTGCTGCAATGGTATTGTGATCTGCTAGAACTTCTAGAGGTGACTGATGTTAGGGACTACTAAATCGAATGTCATTTAGTAGTCCCAATGTCACCTATAAAAAAGGAGAGATTAATAAGATGAAAACTAAAATTCTTAAGAAATATCCGTTGCAAATAATTCAATATATTTTTGCGATGATTGTTGCTTTGACTATCCCATATTTATTTTCATACCTAATTGATAAAATTATTTTAGCCAACAACTTTTCAAGACTACTACAATGGTTTTTTCTAGTGCTAGTCTTGTCACTTTTGTCTTCGTTGTTATCATTCTTTTTTATTGAGTTTGCTACTATCCGTGCAAGTATTAATAATAGCTGCAAGTTAAGTATTAATGCGATAAAAAAGATGTTAAGGATTCCGGTAATCGATTATACTAAAAAGGAAAAATCATATTATTTAAATGTAATTACAAATAGTGCATTTACATATGGAGATATACATACGCAAGTATATCTCGAATTAATTTCATCTTTAATTTGTGTAGTGCTAATAGTAACGCTTATACTTTTTGTTGATCCGATTTTATGTATTGTGTTTATTATTTATATACCTATTGTTGTTTTCAGTACATACACGCAAAGCGGAAAGCTTGCTAATATGCAGAAAGATAGTATTGTTAAGCAAGATGCATTTTTGAGTTCATTGAAGAATATTATAGATCATAAGAGAGAGATAAATGTGTTGAAAGAAAATGATTATTTTATAGAACAATATTCTAATTACATGAATTCATGGAAGACGTTTATAACTAAATATAAATTCCTGCAATCTCTTATATCAACCTTTCCTTCTATGATTTCAAATATATATGGTATAGTATACTTGGTCATAGGAACATACTTAATCTCTAAAGGCAATATTTCGACCGGCATGCTTATTATGGGTTATCAATATTTACAAATTATATCAGGACCAATAAATGGCGTTGCTCAAATATATCTTAGATATAAAGCGAATAAAGAACACATCGATCGTGTAGATCTTCTAGATTTGGCATCAGAAACAAACAATGACTACGAAAGTAAAAAGACAATAGATGAATATATTGTTAGCGCGGAGAATTTCAACTTATACTTGGATGAAGATCATAAAAACTTGCTATTCAAGATTGATTCTTTAAGAATACCTACAAAGGGGTTGTTTTTGTTTAAAGGAAAAAATGGAGTTGGAAAAAGTATGATGTTAAATTTATTGCTTGGACTTGTTGATATCAAATGGACAACAGGTGAATTTAACATTAATATGGATATTTCAAATACTGGATACTTAACTTATCCACTCTTTTTTATCAATGGATCTTTTAGCGAAAATATATTTAACAGATCCTACAGCCCACATTTATTAGAAGTACTAAATATTGATTTTTGTGAAAAATTGATAACAACAAATCCAGTAAATCTAAGTTTGGGACAACAACAAAAAATAGCTTTACTACGAGTTTTATCAATGAATACAAAATTTATTTTTTTGGATGAGCCTAATAGTAATCTAGATAGAGAAACTCAGAATAATCTGAAGTCATATATACAATATTTAAAAAATAACAAAGGAATAATTATCATTATGCATGATGATAATTTTGATGACATAGCAGATGAAATATATGAAATTAAAGACTATATGTTTTATCGAATAGATTAAAGTCATTTGCAATACGCCTTTGCACCCTCATGAAACCGTACTTGTGTTATTAATACAACCATAATTGTATTTATTATCCTTGCTATACCCAAAATCCCTCAGATCATCCTGTTTTACACTCTTAAATACAAATAAGGAACGAACTATATTTACATATTCATATTTTTCCGCTCTGGTTACTTTAATATACATATGCTATATTATACAACATTACCTATTATATCAATATTATATTTAAATTTTATTTAATTATTTTAAGTAATTATATTTATATTTTTGCCTCTATATTTTGAAAAATTTTGTGATTTTTTAATGATCTTTTGCAGGTTTTATGCGGCTTTCAAAAATTCTATATGTTTTCAATCTGTCAAACTCGGACAAAACAAAGAAAAATATCTTCTGGAGTATTGTAAGATCTTTTAAAGTATACTAAATTTATATTATTTTTTTATATTATATATTAAATTTTCATATAAAATTTACAAAATTTACTTACCGGGCACTTATCACATTTGGGATTTCTGGCAGTGCATACGGCTCTCCCATGCAAGACAAGCTGGTGACAAAATCTTGTCCATTCTTCTTTTGGAACTATTTTCATCAAATCATACTCAATCTTTACCGGATCTTCGTTTTCTGTAAAACCCATCCTTTTTGACAACCTCTTTGCATGGGTATCGACAACTATGCCGGGTATGCCAAAAATATCCCCCAGCACTAAATTTGCCGTTTTTCTGCCCACGCCTGGAAGTTTGAGTATATCCTCAAGGTTATCCGGTACCATTCCTCCAAATTCATCTATAATCATCCTGCAGCATTTCTTTATATTTTTTGCCTTATTCCTGTAAAATCCCGTAGATTTAATATCTTCTTCAAGCTCTGCCAAATCCGCTTCGGCAAAATCATATACATTTTTATATTTCCGGAACAGGGCTTTTGTCACTACGTTCACCCTGGCATCAGTACACTGTGCAGCCAGCTGAGTAGCTATAAGAAGCTGCAGAGGGTCTTTATATTCTAAGGAACACCCTGCCTCCGGATATATTCTATCAAACACTTTTATAATCTCTGCAACCCTCTGCCTGTTATCCACAAATAACTCCTCCCTGCTTTTTTAAAGCCAGACAATATAACTCCATGTATTTTTCAGCAGAGCTCTTCCAGGAAAAATCCTGCCCCATTGCCCTTTTAACCAGTTTTTTCCACTCTTCGGGATTTTGATTATACAACGTCAACGCTCCTTCTATGGTCTTCAGAAGTTCATCGGAAGAAAACTCAGTAAAGGAAAAACCGTTTCCTTTTTCTTTATCTTTATAATAGTCGGTAATTGTTTCGGCAAGGCCCCCTGTTGCCCTAACAATCGGAATTGTGCCATATCTCAAGGCTATTATTTGCCCCAACCCGCAGGGCTCAAAACGGGACGGCATTAAAAACATGTCGCTTCCTGCATATATCCTCTGTGCAAGTACAGTATTAAACTCGATGTAAACTGCCATTTTGTTCATATATTTATTTCTAATATTCAGAAAACTGCTTTCATAATATGGGTCTCCTGTACCCAACAGGATAAACTGCAGATTGTTTTTCATTATTTCATCAATCTTCTCAATTATAAGGTCAAGCCCTTTTTGTCCTGAAAGTCTTGAAACCAGTCCAATAACAGGCATATCCCCTACAGGGAGTCCCGTTTCTTTCTGCAGGGCATATTTATTTTCTTTTTTATTTTCAAGAGATTCCTTATCATAGTTAGTATATATTTTCTTATCTGTCGAAGGATTAAACTCTTCGTAACTAATACCGTTAACAATACCGTATAGATCTTTTTCTCTTTTCTTCAGCAATCCCTCCAGTCTTTCACCATACTGGGGAGTCTGTATCTCTTTTGCATAGGTTTCGCTAACTGTATTAATAATATCTGCATACACCAACCCGGATTTCATAAAATTAAACATTCCATAAAATTCTACCTTATCCGGAATAAATACTTCATCGCCAATATTAAAGAGTCTTAACGCCTCTTTTGGGAAATTTCCCTGGTATTCAAGGTTGTGTATAGTATATAATGTTGCAATTCCGCTATAAAAGGAGTACTTTGCATATTTCTCTTTTAGCAACATGCATATTGGCCCTGTATGCCAGTCGTTACAATGGATAATATCCGGTTTGAAATTAATTTTAGGAAGCATTTCAATTACAGCATTGCAGAAAAAAGCAAACCTTTCACCATCATCCGGGTGACAATATATACCTTCTCTGTCGTAATAATCATAACTGTCCACAAAATAGGCAGGGACATTCACCCTGCCTGCCTCTGCATTAGCAATCATCTCCGTTTCTCTTATAATACATGTTTTCGTAATATTACCCATACGGATCGGAAAATCGGTAACATATTTCATATTTCCAGCTATATCCCTGTATCTTGGCATTACTATCCTTACATCATTTCCCATCTGCGTAAGGGCTTTGGGTAGAGAACCTGCCACATCCGCCAGACCCCCTGTTTTTGCAAATGGGGACACTTCTGCTGAAACAAATAGTATCTTTAATTTATTCCTTAATTGCATTATATGTCCTCCGTCCAAGCAATTATTTAATTTGATGAAGTTATAATATTTACCAATTCCTATTCTTCAAAAGATGGCCTATCTTCTGTAAGCTCAACCTCAATTGTAATGTATTTTTTATTCCTGTAAATTTCCAACTTTATAGTATCACCAGGTTTAAAGGTATTTTTTATGGCATTCAACTCTTCAAGGTTCTTTACAGCTTTGCCTTCACACTTGGTAATTATGTCACCTACTTTAATACCTGCATTATATGCTCCACTAAACGGTATTACCTCTTGAACCAAAACTCCTGCAGGAACTCTGTAATATTTTGCCATTTCCTCATTGAATGACGAGTCAACTTTTATGCCCAAAAATGGCCTTCCTGGTACATATTTATGCTCAATAAGGTCTTCAAATATTTCTCTGGCAGTATTTATTGGTATGGCAAAACCAATACCTTCAAATCCCTGAGCTACAATTTTAATACTGTTAACACCTATTACCTTTCCTTCAGAATTAACCAATGCACCACCGCTATTTCCCGGGTTTATAGCTGCATCAGTCTGTATCAGTTTAAATTCGTAACCGCTTTCAGACTTTATTGACCTGTTCAATCCGCTTATTACTCCCACTGTTACTGAACCCATATACTCCAGTCCTCCGGGATTTCCTATTGCAACAGCGAGTTCACCTACTTCCAGGGTGTCGGAATCACCCAATTCAGCTGCAGGGAAATCTTTCCCTTCTATTTTAAGTACGGCTAAATCCGTTCTCCAGTCTACGCCGATAATTTCAGCCTTATAAGGTTTCTCTTTCTGATTGGGCAAAAACACTTCAATTTTAGCGTTGCTTCTAACTTTATTTGTGTTTGAATCATATGCATTCTCAATTACATGAAAGTTTGTTAAAATATACCCATCTTCTTTGATTATTATACCTGAACCTTCACCTGTAGCTTGTTGTTCTCCAAAAAAGAAGCTCTGGACATTTGCTGTAATTTTTATCCCAACAATAGACGGGCTAACCTTTTTAGCAATCCATGTTACCGGTGAATCTGTCTTTTCTATTTCAATTTTATAAGATGTCAAGCCCTGACTATTGCTGTTATTGTTTGAAGATGTAACATTTGAAGCTAAAATTTTGTTAAAATATTGGTTTATATCAGGCTGTACAGCAGGTGCAACAAACTGGAAAGCTAAAAATACAATACCTCCACCCAGGATTGAACTTATTATTGCAATAAGGGCTAATTGGAATAAATTATATCCTTTTTTACTTTTCTTCTTTTTATAGCTTTCGCTGTAGTAAAACGGCGAATTTTGGAAATTTGGCTTGGATAAGTCACTGCTCTCAAAATTATTGTTATTAAGGTTATTCATATTTCTATCATAATCATAATCATTATACATAGATAATACCCTCCTTCACACATTTTTGTTTTTATCGTCAACTTACAATTATATTCTAATTAATTATTTTGAAAAATATATGAATAATCTGTTAACTCTTATCCTTATATACCCTTTTCAATGTAAAATAAAACGTTGTACCTTTCCCAACTTCACTTTCGACCCAAATATCCTGTCCATGCTCGTTAATGAGATTTTTCACAATTGCAAGGCCTAGGCCCGTGCCCGATTTATCTTGGCTCCGTGATTTATCGGACTTGTAAAACCGCTCCCATATCATATCCAGTTCATCCTTCTCTATTCCTATTCCGTTGTCTGCTACACATACCAAAACCTTATCTTTTTGTGCTGTTGAAGTACTTAAAACTATTATCCCTCCTTCAGGTGTAAATTTAACAGCATTGTGTATGAGATTAAGCAAAACCCTCTCAATAGCATCCATATCTGCATTTACAAAAACATCTTCCTCTTCAAAATTCGCCATTACTTCTAAGTTTTTTTCAGTAATTATGCTCTCAAGTTTTATTATACACCGTCTTATAAGTTCATTAATATTAAAATCTGTTAAAACAATGCGAATTTCTCCAGCTTCCATCCTGGCAAGATCCAAAAGGTCATTAACAAGCCTGTTTAACCTTACAACCTCATCTCTCACAATTCCAAGGTATTCCTTTTGTTTTTCATGGGGTATTGTTCCGTCCAATATTCCCTCAATAAATCCCCTGATTGATGTCATAGGTGTCCTGAGCTCATGAGAAACGTTGGCAATAAAGCTTCTTCTCATCTCTTCCTGGTTTTGAAGCGCTGCCACCATTTGATTAAAGGCCTTCGCCAGATCACCAATCTCATCCCTGGTATTTATATCCAGACGTCTGCTAAACTCTCCTGCTGCAATAACTTTTGCAGCATTGCTTATTTGCTTTAAAGGCCTGGTTATCTTTAACGAGAAAATATAGACCAGTAAAATGGAAATTATGGCTGAAACAAAAACCGCCGTTATAAAGAAACTGAAAACTGTTGATCTAGCCTTGTTTATTTGGGTAATGGGCGTAGTTAAGTATACTGCTGCAATAATTTGCTCCTTACCGTTAACATCCGTATATTTAAAGGGTTTTTGCACCACCAGCCATGACCAGCCTGTATCTTTATAAAGTCCAAAAAAATCTCCTGTTTCGATAACAGGGTCAATACCGGAAAACACCTTTTTGTATTGGCGTTCATCGGGAAGTTTGTATCTTCCCTGTTGAAAACTAAAGTGCTTTCTTATTGCCGCATCTAATCCCCGTATATTAGGACTTGAAAATATAATAAATCCTTTATCATTTGTTATCCATATATAAGAACCGGTATTGCGCCTGTAAGAATCTAGCAGAAACTGAAATGCCACTTCTGCCAGAGGGTTGCTAGCATTTTCAACATAAATTTCAAGGTAATTGTTAATTTCTTCTCCGGCTTTTTTAAGGTTGTTTATTTTCTCTGTTGATACATATTGCCCCAGGGAGTAGTATAAAGCCACACCCGCTGCTGAAAAACTGAATATAATAATCAATATAAATATTACCATCAGCTTACTAAAAATTGATTTAAACATTACTTCACCTCAAACTTGTATCCCACTCCCCACACAGTTTTCAGTTGCCATACCTGGTTTTGAACATCAAGCTTTTCTCTTAATCTTTTTACATGGACATCAACAGTTCTTGAATCCCCAAAGAAGTCAAAACCCCATACATGTTCAAGAAGCTGTTCCCTGGTGAACACTTTATTAGGATTGGACGCCAGGAAAAAAAGAAGCTCAAGTTCTTTGGGGGGTAATTCCATTTCCTTCCCATTAACTTTCACAGTGTAATTTGACTTGTTTATAACAAGATTCGGGTACACTACCTCCAGCGTGTCTAAGTCCTTTTTCTCATACCTTCTTAAAACTGCTTTCACTCTGGCTACCAGTTCTTTAGGTTCAAAAGGTTTGACAATATAGTCATCTGCCCCAAGTTCAAGTCCTAACACCTTGTCGAAGGTTTCACCTTTTGCAGTGAGCATTATTATTGGTATATTGCTGATTTTCCTTATTTCGCGGCAAACCTGCCAGCCATCTGCACCCGGAAGCATAATATCCAATATGACAATATTAGGTGTAAACATAGAGAAGGTTTCAACAGCTTTTTTGCCGTTGTGTACCGAAAGCACTTCAAAACCTTCCTTCTCCATATAGAGCCTTATAAGTTCGCAAATATTGACATCATCATCTATCACAAGGACTTTTGTTTTGTTATTCATCCCCAACGCCACCTTCCACAGTATAATAATACCACAAAAAAGTGTCGGGGGAAATACTATTTTACTTTACTATTTTACTTTACTATTTTACTTATCCAATTCTTCCCGCATCCCTGCAATAAACTCCCCTACTCTTTTTACTGCTTCTTCCGGGCATTTGCTCTCTTCTATAATCTTCACTATTGCACTTCCGATTATCAACCCATCACCATAATGCTTTAAATGAGCAACCTGGGCCTTATTGTATATTCCAAACCCTATTGCCTTAGGTATATGCGTAAATTGCTCTATATACGAAAACATTTTTTCAAAATCGGCATCAAATTTATTTCTCATTCCGGTAACCCCAAGAGACGAAATGCAATATAGAAAGCCTTTGGCATCCCTGGTTATTTTGCTGATCCTTTCTCTAGATGTTGGTGCTACCAATGTTATTATATGAACATTATATTTTTCAGCAAAAATGCTAACCTCATCTTTTTCCTCGTATGGCAAATCCGGTATTATTAATCCATCTATGCCGTTTAATGAACAGTCCTTGAAAAATCTTTCAGGACCATACCTGAGTATACAGTTAAAATACAGCAGGTATAAAAGAGGCACCTGAGTAGTTTTCCTGATTTCGCCTACCATATTCATTATGTCCCCGATTTTAATTTTGTTTTTTAGTGCTCTCTCATTTGCCCGTTGTATAACAGGTCCTTCTGCAACAGGGTCGGAATACGGTATTCCTAATTCAATCAGGTCAGCACCTTTATTCTCCATCTCCTTAATCAAATCTGCCGTAGTCTTTAAATCAGGGTCACCCGCAGTAATAAATCCTATTAATGCCTTCTTGTTTTCTTCTTTTAGTTTTGCAAACCTGTCTTCTATTCTACCCATTTATATTTACCCCCATAAACCTGGCAACAGAATAAACATCTTTATCTCCTCTACCTGAAAGGTTAACAACAATTATTTTATCCCTGGGAAGGGTTGGTGCAAGCTTCATTGTATAGGCAACTGCGTGGGAGCTTTCCAGAGCAGGCAGTATCCCTTCTGTTCTGGTAAGATATTTAAGGGCTTCCACTGCTTCCTTATCAGTCACGGATGTATACTGGGTGCGCCCTGAAGAATATAAATATGCGTGTTCCGGCCCTATACCTGGATAATCTAATCCTGCAGATATTGAATACACAGGTTTTATTTGCCCTTCTTCATCCTGGATAAAATATGACTTCATTCCATGTAATACACCTATATGCCCCTTTGCAATAGCTGCAGCATGTTTTTCAGTGTCAATACCTTCCCCTGCAGCTTCAACACCTACCATTTTTACATCCCCATCCTGCAAAAAAGGATAGAAGAGCCCCATGGCATTGCTTCCTCCACCAACACAAGCTATAAGGTAATCAGGGAGCCTGCCTTCTTTCCTAAGCATTTGTTGCTTTACTTCAATACCTATAATACTTTGAAAATCCCGCACCATGGTAGGATAAGGGTGGGGTCCCACAACAGATCCTATAACATAAAAAGTGTCCTCAACCGTAGAAGCCCAATTACGCAATGCTTCATTAGTTGCGTCCTTTAGTGTTCCCGTACCTGAAGAAACGGAATGTACCTCTGCACCCAATAGCCTCATCCTAAATACATTTAACTCCTGCCTCGCAATGTCTTCTTCTCCCATAAAAATTTCGCACTTAAGGCCAAATAATGCGGCGGCAGTAGCCGTAGCCACACCATGCTGTCCTGCTCCCGTTTCGGCAATAACGCGCTTTTTCCCCATTTTTTTAGCCAGCAATACCTGTCCCAGAACATTGTTAATTTTGTGAGAACCTGTATGGTTCAAATCTTCCCGTTTTAAATAGATTTTTGCTCCTCCCAGGTCCTCTGTCATTTTTGCGGCGTAGTACAGGAGGGATGGGCGCCCTGCATACTCCTTAAAATAAAAATCAAGTTCTTCCTTAAACCTGGTATCATTCTTGTATTTTTCATACTCATGTTCAAGCTCGATTAATGCATTCATAAGGGTTTCAGGGACATACTGACCCCCAAATATACCAAACCTGCCTTTTTTCTCTGTCATCATCATAATTTCTCTATCTTCGCCTCCAATCTGTATTTCTAAACTGTTTCACACACTCCCCGCACGCAATTAATAAAATCCCTTATTTTCCCCTCGTCCTTAACCCCACCTGTTTCCACTCCGCTGCTTACATCAACTCCGTAAGGGTTTAAGATCTTTATAGCTTCCTTTACGTTTCCTGAATTAAGGCCTCCAGCAATAATGATATTTTTACAACTGTTCAAAATTTTAAGTTCTTCCTTAATCAGATCCCAGTTAAATGTGGTGCCACTTCCGCCAAAACTTCCTTTAGTATATGAATCCAACAAGTATTTGTCAACATCATAAATTCTCATGTTGTCCAGTGAGCTTTTATCGACCACTCTTATAGCCTTCCAGATTTCTATCCTTTTTTCAACACTGCCCTTTTCCCAGGATCTTGTTTTTTTCATCCTTTCATCCAAGCTTCTCACGTAATCGGGGTTTTCATCTCCACTAAGCTGGACAACATCTAAACTTATGTCTTTAACTGCTTCTATAATAACATCCTCCAGTTCATTTACGAAAACTCCCACTCTTCTTATACGTTTGTCCAACCTTCTGCATAGATTTAACGCCTGTTTAATTGTGACCCGTCTTCTGCTTTCTGCAAATACAAAACCTGCGTAATCAGGCAAATACATATTTATTAACCTGACATCTTCTTCCCTTTTAATTCCGCATATTTTAATCTTAACCATATGTTGATTACCCCATCTTGCCAGTTTATTTGTATCGACCCTTCCAACAGCTTAAAGCCCTTCCGGCCTATTCTTATTAAGTCCTCTTAACTCATCTACCTTCTCCTTTATGCAAGGAGCCCTCATTAAGCTTTCTCCAATTAAAACCGCGTCCACTCCCAGTTCTTTTAGATAATTCAAATCTTTGTGTGTCTTTATTCCGCTCTCACTTACTACAGCTCTATCGTATGGTATTTGGCTTATAAGCCTTTCAGTAGTTTTAAGATCAACCTGGAATGTTTTTAAGTCCCTGTTGTTTATTCCTATTATTCTTGCTCCTGAATCCAACGCTCTTTCTAAATCTTCTTCATTATGGACCTCAACCAGGCATTGTAATCCCAGTATCTCAGCCACTATTTGGAATTTTTTGAGCTGGTCATCGGACAAAACGGATGTTATGAGTAGTATCGCATCTGCTCCAAGACATCGTGACTGATAAATCTGCCATATATCAATTATAAAGTCTTTCCGTAATATGGGCATTGGGCAAAACTGCCTAACCTTTACCATGTGGTCATCACTCCCTAAAAAATAATCACTTTCAGTTAGGACAGATATTGCCTCTATATTAGCACTTAAATATTCCTTTGCAATGGAAACCGGGTCAAAGTCATGCCTTATAATCCCCTTTGAAGGAGAAGCCTTTTTAATCTCTCCTATTATTGATATTTTTCCATCCTTCTTTATCCCCTTATAGAAATCTAAAGTATTATGAATGCCAGGCATTTTTAGACGCTGTTTCCACCCTTCTATGGATACTTTCTCCATCTCTTCTTTTAACCTTACTCTCTTTTGCTTGATAATATCATCCAGTAAGGACCGGCCAACTTTGCTTTGAATACTCACTTGTGCACTCATGCCATCACCTCTTTTTTGCTTTCTGCTTTTTTACTACAGGTAAAATCTCTTAGTTCCTCGAGTTTTCGTAAAGCCATTCCTGAATCTATTAGCCAAGCTGCCAGCTCTATACCTTCAGCCAAAGTATTAACCGCCCCTCCAACACACAAAGCAGCCGCAGAATTTATTAAAACTACATCTCGTTTTGGTCCTTTCTCCCCCCTAAATAGGGACATGATAATTTTTGCATTGTCCTCAGAAGACCCTCCTGTAACTTCTGTTTTGTCTATTCTTTTTAAACCAAACATTTCAGGATTTATTACGTAGTTCCTTATAATTCCTTCTTTCACCTCGGAAACTAAAGTTTCATGGCCCAAGGATATTTCATCTAATCCATCCAGTCCGTGGATTACCATTGCTCTTTCAATCCCAAGCTTAAGCAGGACTTCAGCTATGGGCCGTGTCAACTCTTTACTGAAAACACCAACAACCTGCCCTTTAACATTTGCCGGGTTCGTGAGAGGACCAAGAATATTGAATATGGTCCTGAATCCTAATTCTTTCCTTGGTCCTGCGGCATGCTTCATAGATTTATGGAACATGGGGGCAAACATAAATCCAATGCCAACCTTTTCTATAGACTCCTCCACCTCATTTGCCGAAATAGTAATATCTATACCGAGGGCCTCCAGGACATCGGCACTTCCGCTTTTGCTAGAAACCGACCTGTTACCGTGTTTGGCTACCGGTATTCCTGCCGCCGCAGCCACAAAAGCTGACGCAGTGGATATATTAAAGGTATTTGATCCGTCTCCTCCTGTACCACATGTATCAATACTGAAAGAAACCCTGGGGTTAATCCTGTATGCCTTGTCTCTCATAACCCTTGCGCAACCTGTAATTTCTTCAATGGTCTCCCCTTTTAACCTTAAAGCTGTCAAAAAACTTCCTATCTGCGCCTGAGTAGCCCGCCCTTCCATTATGTGGTCCATGGCGTCCATAATTTCTGTTTCTTCTAGATTTCTCTTATCAATTAATTTTTGTATTGCATACTTTAGCATTACTGAATTTCACCTGCCTTTTCGAAAGCAAGGTTTTCATGATATTCAACCTTTGCCCCATTTAGACCAGGTGTAATTAAACATTGATACAACATAACGACTCCTCCTTTTCATCAAAGGAAGACATGAGAAATGACATGTATGATTGGCGCTAATGTAACTTGTAACTTGAACTCGCCTCATCTCGTCTCTTCTCATCTCTTCACTCTCATCTAATCTACTCACACTAATTATATCCAAAAACTGAATCAAAAATAGTTTAGAAACATTATAGCAGGAAATATTTATAAACGCAATAGTTTTTTTAGCAATAGTATGATTTGCTTATCGCTCGTCGGATTAACAAGCTCTATAAGCCTTTCCGCAATGTTTCTGTCATTATATGTATCATATACAGAAAATTTGCCCCCAGAAAACCC